>CAJLGN010000054.1 GCA_905206195.1 uncultured Roseburia sp. | reverse complement strand
GAATGGAGGCGCTGAAGAATCAGGAGCCACTCTCCATCTTGGCTTACCAGTATGACTTAGTGTGCAACGGCGTGGAATTGTCCTCCGGCGCAGTGCGTAACCATGATCCGGAGATTATGATCAAGGCTTTTGCGCTGGTTGGGCTTGGCGAGGAGGACGTGAAGGCGAAGTTCCCGGCGATGTACAACGCATTTTGCTATGGGGCGCCGCCACATGCGGGTATCGCGCCGGGCGTGGATCGCATGGTTATGCTGATCTGCGGAGAGGAGAGCATCCGTGAGATCATTCCGTTCCCGATGAATAAGAACGCGATGGATGTTATGATGGGTGCGCCGGCGACGGTAGAGCAAAGGCAGCTGGACGATGTACACATCGAGATTAAGTTGCCGGAAGTGGAATCGGACACATAGAATAAATTACTTGCAAATGTACAATTACTAAAAGGAGAGCATTTCAAAATGATTTTCTGTGAGTTTGTCAATGCAAGGAGGAGACATGAAAAAGAGAAAAAAAATAACGGATAAGCGCGTGAGATGCGGGGCTGCGTTGCTTGCGGCTGTGATGCTGGTATCGACATTTGCGGGCTGCGGAAGCAAGGCCAAGGAAAAAAATCTTGCAGGTACAAGTGAGGAGATTTTAAATAAGGTATACGAGACGGCAGAGCTTGGCACTGATTTTGAAAGTGCGATGGAGAACTTCCAGACTACTCCAATCGATGAGACCATGGAGGAATATATCCTTGGTACAGATCAGGTAGAGTACACAGATGCAGTGTGCTCGGCGCCGATGATTAACGTGATCGCGTACCAGTGCGTCGTTCTCCGACTGGCGCAGGGGGAGGATGCCGCTGAGGCGAAACAGCTTCTTTTGGATAACGCCGACCCGAGAAAATGGATCTGTGTGGAGGCCGAGAGTGTCGTGGTGGAGAGCGTTGGAGACGTCATCCTCTATGTCATGGCGGATCAGGAGACGGCGGATGCAATAAAGACTTCTTTTCTTGCGCTGGGCGAGTCGTAAAGCATTTATTTCAAGGAAAGTTTCAGACAGAAAATCTAAATCGTAAAACAAAATAAACAGCACATAACAGTTGACAACTGTTATGTGCTGTTTTATACTGTTAATCACAGAGAACACAATGCGCAAATGTGGAGAACAGAGGAAATAAAATGAAGATTATTGTGAATAATTCATCCATGCAGCCTATTTATGAGCAGATCGTGGAACGGATCAAGAACGAAATCTTAACTGGTACGGCCAGAGAGGGCGAGGCGTTGCCCAGCGTCCGCGCGCTGGCGAAAGATTTGAAAATCAGTGCGCTGACGGTAAAGAAGGCTTACGACCTTCTGGAGGAGGAAGGGCTGATTGCGACGGTGCATGGAAAGGGAAGTTTTATCTTGCCGGCGAACCCTTCTCTTTTGGAGGAGGCGTGCAGGAGAGAGGTCGAGGAGTGCCTGGAGGAGGCAGTGCAGAAGGGCAGAAGCTGCGGCATGAGCGACGCAGAGCTGCGGGAGTTGTTTGCGCTGGTGCTTGAGCCATAAACGGCGGGAGGATTGTCATGGAGAATAAGGAGGCAGTCATGTTACGATTGACGAATGTCAGAAAGAATTATGGAACATTTACATTGGAGTGTTCCCTGGAGGTGCGCCCGGGCATGATCACCGCGTTGATCGGGTCGAACGGAGCGGGAAAGAGTACGACCTTTCAGGCGGCGCTTGATCTGATTCCGATTGATGCGGGTGAGATTACCGTATTTGGAAAAAGTCACACTGCACTCACCCCTGCGGATAAGGAGAAGATCGGCGTGGTATTATCCGATTCCGGCTTTAGTGAGTATTTGACGGTGCAGGATATCGCAGCAATTTTAAACGCGATGTACACTCGTTTTTCAAAAGGGGATTTTGTGGAGCGCTGTAGGCGATTCGGATTGCCGAACAACAAAAAAATCAAAGAATTTTCCACGGGAATGAAGGCGAAGCTAAAGATGATCGCGGCGATGTCGCACGGGGCGAAGCTTCTGATTCTGGATGAGCCGACAGCGGGGCTTGACGTCGTGGCGCGGGAGGAGCTCTTAACTCTTCTGCAGGATTATCTGGAGGAGCGCGGCGATGCCTCTGTGCTTATCAGCTCCCATATTTCCGGCGATCTAGAAAAATTCTGCGATGATATCTACATGATACACGCGGGGAAAATTATCCTGCACGAGGAGACGGATGTACTCTTGGGCAGCTACGGTGTGATTAAGGCAGATGCCAGACAATATGAGTGTCTGGACAAAAGCCATCTCCTGTACCGCAAAACGGAGAGTTTTGGCAGCTGTCTGCTGACGGATGACAGACAGTTCTACCAGGAAAATAATTCGGGACTTGTCGTCGAGAAGGGAAATATCGATGATGTGATTATTTTGATGACAAAGGGGGAGAGAGTATGAAAGGCTTGCTTGTAAAAGATTTGAGACTGATGAAGAACCAGCGGCAGTTCTTTTTGTCCATTCTGGTGATCGCACTTGTATTTGCTCTGGCGGGACAGAACCTGTATTTTGTGGTCAGTTACTGCACGCTTGTCGCCGCGTTTTTTACATTGAGCACGATCAGCTATGACGAGTACAACAACGGATTTTTTTATCTGTTCACGATGCCGATAAGCCGCAGGGAATACGCTGTGGAAAAGTATCTGCTCGTACTGATCGTTGGCGGTGGGACATGGCTTTTGATCACAACTGCAGCCGGGATCTATACGTGGATACAGAACCCGCAGACCAATATGCTAGAGTGGCTGATCGGGGCAGCGAGCGCATTTGTGTCGCTGTTGGGCGTGATAGCGGTTCTGCTTCCGGTGCAGTTAAAGGTCGGAGCGGAGAAGAGTCGCATCGCCGCAATGCTGGTCTCATTCGGGATTTTTGGCGCAGCTATGCTGATCGGGAGAATTGTGAAGTCGACAAGAGTGAATCTGGACTTTCACTGGATATCTAAGATTGGCACGGCGGGTTGGAGTGTGATCGGTTTTGCGGGCTTTGTATCCGTGATTCTCATCTCTTTGGTCGTCAGCATCCGCATTATGGAAAAAAAGAAGTTTTAGACATCGCTTTTATCCTTTTTGTTGTTTTTGGTGATTTTTCAAATGATTTCCTGGAGCTTTACCTGGAAGTGGGACTTTACAAACTTATAAAAAAATAGGATAATAAAACCTATAAAACTTTTTGAGGAACTGTTTTTTTGTAAGTGAGGATACATATGGACATCGAACGTATAGGAGAGAATAAGATTCGCTGTGCCCTGACGGAGGAAGAGATTCGGGACATGGGATTTGACATTGACGAGATTATCGGAAACAGCGAGACCACCCAGAAATTCATGCGGGTTGTGCTCGGAATGGTGGAGGAGCGGGAGGATATTGATATGGAGGAGGTCTCTCCGATGGTGAAGGCCGAGCTTTTGCAGGATCACAGCATGGCAATCACATTTGGCGAGGAGGGAAATACTTCTTTTAAGAATCTCGTAGATACTATGAACCGCATTATAAAGCAGCTTGAGCCGGAGCGGTTGGAGGAATTAAAGCAGCTGCGCCAGGAGGAAGTCGAGGCGCCAAAGCCGAGGGTGAAGGCGGAGCCGATGCTCTGCGCACTGCGCTTTGCCTCACTGGAGGACATGATGCGGATGAGTCGGGTGTGCTTCCCGGCAAAAGTGCCAAAGAGCAGTCTCTATAAACTGATGGAGAGTTATTATCTGGTTTTGGATTTTACCGGATTTTCCAAGGAGGAGATGCGTCCGTTTGCATTTGGAACAGTGGAGTATGACGACGGTCATTATTCGGATATGGCGCAGATTGCACACATCAGAGAACACGGGAGCTGTATTTTGAGAAACGAGGCACTGCAGATGCTGATGGAGTTGTAAAGAATCGATAAAAATGATTTTGTAAATAGGCAAATACATCAAAAGTCAGAGAAAAATTTGGTTAAAGTGACCAATAACTTGGACTTCCATTTCCCACCAGATATGCTATTATTGAGTGAGTGCGTACACAAGATGTATGTATCAGAGGAGATATGCGCGCAGGCGCAGGAAATGGGGATGTTATGAGCAGAGAGCAGATATGGGAACTTGAGGAGAGCAAGAGAAGCCTGCTGAAGCAGGCATACCGGATGAAGCGGGAGCATCCGCATATGTCGCCGGTGGGACTCGAGCAGGAGATGTACTTAGCGATTATGGCAGAGGTCAGGGAGATCACCGCCAGATTGCAGAGATCTGCGGAAGCTTAATCCAGATAGAGAGCAGGACTCTTTGTTTTGAGGAAGATGATATTCTTCTTTGAGACGAAGAGTTTTTTTGTGCGATGATTCCATAAATTGGATGTTTGTTTTTTGACATGAAATTTTAAAAGGGATATAATAATAGGAAGAGCAGAATTTCGAGAAAGGTTGGATATTGTTCATGAATGAGATTATTACGAGGCTGAACGAGATCGAACAAAAGGCAGATGCCATTCTGCGCGCGGCGGAGGAGCAGAAGGGGCGGATGGCGCTGCAGTTCGAGCAGGACAAGCACGCGATCGATGCAAAATATGAACAGCTGGAGGAGGAAGCCACACAGCGGCTTTCCAGCAGGCTTGAGGCGGAGGCGGATACAAGAATGGAGAGGATGCGGGAGGAGAGCAGAGCTGCGCTGGAGAAGCTTGAATTCCTGTTTGCGGAGCGCGAGGAGGTGTTGGCGCAGGAGATTATGGATCGGGTGACGCAGTAGAGACGTTTGTCGCTAGAACACCCGAGAGGGGAATCGAAGCGGGCAGGAGGAGAATGAAATGGCGGGGGGATTATTGGTTTACAGCGGTCTCGTCACGAAGACGAAGGCCATGCACGGCGCACTTCTTGGCCGTGAGGAGATCATAAGGCTGTCAGAATATGAGACTGTGGAGGAACTGATTGGATTTTTGCGGGAGTATGGAAGTTATGCGCCGATCTATCAGAGTCATGAGGGGATTGCGCACAGGGCGCAGGTTGAGGCGGTGATCGGAGATTCACTCTATTTGGATTACGCCAAGCTCTACCGCTTTGCAAGCGGGGAGCAGCGGAGAGGTCTTGAGATCATTTTTATGCGCTACGAGGTGAATGTGCTCAAAAGCTGTCTGGAGCGTGCCATCCAAGGGAGCGGGGGGCAGAGTCTGCCATATCGGAAGCTCTTTTTTGCCAGGCATGCTGCTTTTGACGCGGAGGCGCTCGCGGCGGCGGGAAGTGTGCAGGAGCTTTTGCAGGCGGTTGCAGGAACGAGGTATGAGGAGTTTTTGCGGCGTCTGACGGAGCGCCCGGGGGCGACGTATGCAGATTGTGCCGTGCAGTTGGACATCTTCTACTATAAGACGGCGTGGAAGCGGATGAGGCATTTGAAGGATGAAGGGATGAGAGAGATCTATGCGCAGATCCTCGGCACGGAGATTGACTGGCAGAATATTATGTGGATGTACCGCTCCAAGCGTTTTTTTGAAAGGAGCGAGGCGGATATCCAAGCGCACCTGATACCCATCCAACACCGTCTCACACGATCGCAGGTGAAGGCGCTGCTCGCGGCGGAGAATCCGGAGATGTTTGTCGAGGCTCTGGGTCGGACGGCATATTTTACCGGGAAGCATTCTGAGATAAAACTGGGGGATGACATCACATTCGGGAGGGTGATGGAGAAGACTTATCAACGGCTTTGCCAGAAGCACCCGATGTCCATCGCTTCGGTTTTGAAATACTTGTATGATAAGGAGAATGAGATCGACGCGCTTACGACGGTCTTAGAGGGCGTGCGGTATCGGATTCCAGCGCGGGAGATACAGGATCTGGTACTGATGACGGTGGTATAACTGTGGCAAAAAGCAGATAATGGAGGTTTTTACAGTGGTCGAGAAGATGGAACTACTGCACATTACAGGGCCGAAGGATGATATTGACCGCGTCATGGATGTGTATCTGAGTAAGTATGATATTCATTTTGAAAATGCGATTGCCAGCTTGAGCAGCCTCGCGTACGTCAGACCTTTTGCCGAGACGAACGTATATAAGGATGTCTATGGCAAGGCGAAGGACTTGTGGGAATATTTGGGGGAAGAACCGGGGGGCGGGGCGGAAAAGATGGAGCCTGCCAAGGCGGAGCAGATTGTTGAGACCACCGGCAGTCTCGTGAGTGAGATTCGGGAGCGTCAGGCGGAGTTGAGCGAGGAGCGAGCGGAGATTCAAAAGCTGATGCGGCAGGTGGCACCGTTCCGGGAATTGGATTATGAATTCCGCAAGATTTTGGAATTTCATTTTATTGCGCTGCGGCTGGGGAGAATCTCGAGGGATGATTATCAGAGGCTGGAGCAGTATATGCACGACACGGATCAAGTCATGTTTTATGAGTGCCACAGCGATGAAAATTATGTCTGGGGAGCTTATTTTGTGCCACAGTTTTACAAGAGTGAGGTGGATGCGGTGTGTATGTCGTTTCACTTTGAGCGGATTTATCTGCCGGATTCTCTCGAGGGAACACCGGATGCAGCCTACCGGGAGGCGGAGCGGAAGCTGCTGCAGAATGAGCGGGAGTACAAAGGACTGACGGTGCAGCTGCAGACAGTGCTCGCGAGGCACAAAAAGGAGCTTGCGGGCGCGTACCTCTCCCTGAAGACTTACTGCGAAAATTTTGATATCCGAAAGCTTGCGGTCTGTACAAAGCCCCGGATGAAGGACAATCCACACACCGATGTGGAGTATTATATTCTGTACGGGTGGATGAGTGAGAAAGACGCGATACGCTTTCAGGAGGAGATCAGAGAAGACGATAAGGTCCATGTCATTTTGGAGGAGGTGAAGGAGGGCATCAGCGCAAAACCGCCGACACGCCTCAAAAACCCAAAGATTTTTGCGCCGTTTCAGATGTTCGTGGAGATGTACGGGCTTCCGGCGTACAATGAGATGGATCCCACCATATTTATCGCGCTGACCTACACCTTTATGTTCGGCGTGATGTTCGGTGATATCGGTCAGGGCTTGTGCCTGGCGGTGGGCGGATTCCTGCTGTATTATTTTAAGAGAATGAATCTGGCGGCCATCGTCGCACTGGCGGGTGTGTGGTCCACCTTTTTTGGATTTATGTACGGCAGTATCTTTGGATTTGAGGAGTGGATTGCGCCCGTGTGGATGCGGCCGATGGACAATATTATGACAACGCTGATGCTCGCGATCGGATTTGGCATGGGTCTGATCTTAGTCGCCATGGCGCTAAATATCATAAATGCAATCCGGGTGCACGACGTCGGGCGATTGCTCTTTAGTCAGAGCGGTGTGGCGGGGATGATCTGCTACGGATGCGCGGTGCTCTGCGCCGTGCTGTACGCCACGGGAAATCCGATTCCTGCCGTGGGAATCCTGGGGGCGGTGGTCGGAATCCCCCTCATCGCGATTCTGTTAAAAGAGCCTCTGGCGCATCTGGTGGAGCACAAAGCGCGCCTGTTCCCAGAGGGCAGCAAGGTGATGTTCTTTGTGGAGGCGCTGGTGGAATTATTTGATGTGGTGCTAAGCTACGCGACCAACAGCATCTCGTTTGTTCGCGTGGGTGCGTTTGCGTTAAGCCACGCGGGTATGATGGGCGTGGTGCTGACTCTCGCCGGCTACGAGCGCGGATCTGTGAACATGGTGATCGTGGTTTTGGGAAATATCTTGGTGCCATTTTTGGAG
>CAJLGN010000053.1 GCA_905206195.1 uncultured Roseburia sp. | reverse complement strand
TGCGGGGGCATATGAAAATCTTCTCACTGACATACAGATAGCGGGAGATGATTCGTCTTACGGGTATCTGGTGGACAGTGACGGAACGATGATTTACCATCCAACGCTGGATAAAATCGGCAAGCCAATTGAGAATGAGGTGATCAGGAATGTGGTCGCAGAGATTCAGGCCGGAAAGAAGCCGGAGGGTCAAGTGGTAAAGTATAATTTTGGTGGAGCGGTGAAGTACGCCGCGTACGCTGTCAATTCACAGAATCAGATTGTGGTGGTCGCCTCGGACGAGAGAGCGATTGCAGCGCCGGTGAAAATGGTGACAAAACAGATGATCGGCAGAGCGCTGCCAAGTTTGATTGTCTGTCTGATAATCGGCTATATGGTCAGTCAGTTTATCTGCAGGCCGATCAAAAAGCTCACGGAGATTATTTGGGACACGGCAAATTTGGATTTTCGGCCGAGTGAGACCGGCACGAAGCTTCAGCAGCGGAAGGATGAGACCGGGGCGATGGCGAGAGCCATGCACGCCATGAAGGAGCATCTGCGCGAAATGATGGAGGATATCGAGGCGGCGAGTGCTCAGATTACGACAAACGTTGACGGCTTGCAGGAGATCACCAGCACGGTGGATCATATGTGTTCGGATAATTCGGCGACCAGCCAGCAGCTTGCGGCTGGTATGCAGGAGACGGCCGCAACCACGGTGACCATCAATGAAAACGTCAGCGTGATCCGCAACGGGGCGGGCGATATCAATGTGATGGCATCAGAGCGCGCGAAGACCTCCGAGGAAGTCATGGAGCGCGCGAGAAATCTGCGGAACAAGACCATAAGCGCCAGTGCCAAGACAATGGATATGTACAATAATGTCAAGGGAAAAGCGGAAAGGGCGATTGAGGGGTCGAAGGCCGTGGAGAAGATTAATGCGTTGACGGGCACGATTATGGAGATTTCCTCCCAGACAAGCCTGCTGGCGCTCAACGCTTCCATCGAGGCTGCCAGAGCTGGGGAGGCCGGGCGTGGTTTCGCCGTTGTCGCGACGGAGATTGGAAGTCTTGCGGACCAGACTTCCAAGGCGATTGCAGATATCGGCAACATTGTGCAGGAGGTGAATGGGGCTGTCTCCAATATGGCTGAATGTCTGGAGGAGACGACAGGATTCCTCGAAAATACAGTTGTGACGGAGTACAAGGAGTTCGAGCAGGTCAGTCAGCAGTATGAGGCGGATGCGGACGTGTTTAAGAGCAGTATGAACGATGTACACGGAGCCATGGAGGAGCTGGCAGACTCCATCGAGGCGATTGCCCAGGCGCTCAGCGGTATCAATGATACCGTGGGAGAATCTACTATTGGGGTCACGGATATCGCCTCAAAGACCAGCGATATGGTGGAAAAGACAGGAACCACACAGGAGATGGTTTCCGAGTGCTACGATTGTGTGGATCGGCTGCGCAAGATCGTGCAGTGCTTTGTACTGGAGTAAGAATGGAAGTATAGGAGATACATAGAAGAGAAGTTGCTGCGAATGCGGCAACTTCTTTTTGCGTGATGGGGCAGTGAGCGGGCGGTTTGCGTTGGGGATTTCAGTGACATAAATGAACGCCTGTCCTCATAGAATGTTTTAGCAGAGCAGGAGCCTGTGAGATATGGAGAGGACAGGAGAGATACAATATGGCGGAACAATATCAGATGAACAGCGGTGCGCGCGGAAAAAATAGATTGGAGGATGAGGAGCAGCAGTCGATGGCAGAGAGCCTGCTGGGACAGTTGAACGACCCTCTGATTTTTATTCTTTTTGTGGCGGCGGCGATTTCTCTGCTCCTAAAAGAGTATGGAGATATGGCGATCATTTTGGCGGTCGTCCTTGTGAATGCAATCGTCGGGGTGATTCAGGAGGGGAGAGCGAAAAAGGCGCTGGAGGCGTTAAAGCAGTTGACAAGCCCTCACGCCTTTATTCGGGAGGGGGAACACATCAGAGAGATACCGGCGGTAGATCTTGTGCCCGGGGATATTGTGGTGCTCGAGGCGGGCTGTCAGGTTCCGGCGGATTTAAAGCTCACTCTGGCAGTGAACTTAAAAATTGAGGAATCCGCGCTGACGGGAGAGTCTGTTCCGGTATCCAAGAATCTCTCGGAACAAAATTGCGCTTACATGTCTACAAATGTGACCTATGGGAGAGGGGAGGGCGTCGTCACCGCCATCGGGATGGACACGGAGATCGGAAAGATCGCCCGCATGATCCAAAATGCCAAGACGGAGATGACGCCGCTGCAGAAGCGTCTGGCAGATCTGGGGAAAATTTTGAGTACGGTATCTATTTTTCTCTGCGTCGTTTTGTTTTTTATAGCGGTGCTTCAGAGGCGGGACGTTGCAGAGATGCTGATCACGGCGATCTCTCTCGCGGTGGCGGCGGTTCCGGAAGGTCTCCCCGCTATTGTAACTATGGTGTTGGCATTTAGTGTCTCGCGGATGGTGAAAGTCAATACAATCGTAAAGCGCCTTCCAAGTGTGGAGACCCTCGGGTGTGTCAGCGTCGTCTGCTCGGACAAGACGGGGACGCTGACACAGAATCGCATGACAGTGGCAAGATGCTATGTCGATGGCAGGATCTGGGACGCGGGAGAGCTGGATCAGGATAAGAACCGCCATTTTCTACAGGGATTTGCACTCTGCAATGACGCATCGATTGCGGGGGGTGAACGCAGGGGGGACCCAACGGAGCTCGCGCTTTTGGATCTGGCAGCGCGCTACAATATGCATCGTGAGAAACTGGAGCAAGCGATGCCGCGCGCGGAGGAGCTGGCCTTCGACTCGGAGCGAAAAATGATGTCCACTCTACACAGAGGGCGCGGGCGGGCGGTCTCCTACACAAAGGGATCGCCGGATGAGATTTTGGAGCGGTGCAAATACACTGTGCTGGACGGGCAGCGGCAGCCCGTGACGCCGGGGCAAAAAAAGCAGATGCAAAAAGCGCTTTTGGAGCTCACGGGGAAAGGGCTTCGAGTTCTGGCCCTCGGATTCCGGGAAGATGCCATCGGACTGGAAGAAAACGGGCTGACCTTTTTGGGGTTTGCGGGGATGGCGGATCCGGTGCGCCCGGAGGTGGCGCCAGCCGTGGCGGAGTTTGCGAGAGCCGGGGTGAAGACGATCATGATTACAGGGGATCGGGTGGACACGGCATTTGCCATCGCGCGCGAGATCGGTATTGCGCAAGGTCCCTCCCAGTGTATGCAGGGGGAGGAACTGGAGGGGATGGAGGATGCGGAACTTGCACGGCGTATTGCGGGAACCAGAGTGTTTGCACACGTGTCGCCAGAGCATAAAGTACGCATCGTGGCGGCGTGCAAGAAAAACGGTGAGATTGCGGCGATGACGGGGGATGGTGTGAATGATGCACCGTCGTTAAAATCTGCCGATGTGGGAATCGCGATGGGGATGGCGGGGACGGACGTGGCGAAAAATGCTGCGGATATCGTGCTGACGGACGACAATTTCGCCACGATTGCAAAGGCGATCGCGCAGGGGCGGAGCATTTATGAAAATATTCGCAAATCCGTTTTATTCCTGCTCTCCTCCAACTTCGGGGAAATTATCACCATGCTTGCAGCGGTGGCATGCGGGTTTGCGACACCGCTGAAGTCGAGCCATATTCTGTGGATCAACCTGATCACGGATTCCCTCCCGGCGCTGGCGCTCGGAATTGATGTGGAGGAAAATAAGAGCTACATGGATCGCCCGCCCAGGGCGAGAGAAGAGAGCTTGTTTGCGGGCGGAGGATTTGGTTGTACCTGCTTTTACGGGGGACTGATCGCGATCATCACGACAATCGCATTTTTGCAGCTGCCCGTCGCACTGCTTCTCACCGGGGGAACCTCTGTGACAATTGGCGGTATACAGGAACTTCTCTCTGCCCCGGAGCTGTTGAATCGATGTCAGACCTATGCGTTTACGGTGCTGGGAATGGCGCAGCTGTTTCACGCAGTGGGAATGCGGGATGTGGAGACATCTCTTTTTCGGATGAATCATTTGGAGAATCGCCTGATGATACTGGCGATCGCAGTGGGGGTTGGTCTGCAGCTAATGGTCACGGAGATACCGTATTTTGTGGAACTCTTTGGCACATGCGTGTTGAGTCCATTTGAGTGGGTGAAGCTCATGGTGCTCTCGTCCATGCCTCTTCTTGCACATGAGCTTTTGATCCTGCTCTCCTGTGCGGGGCAAAAAGGCGGGGAGAGGGCGCGGGATCGAGATGTAGGCGCCGTCGGGCAGAGCGGTGCAGAGCGTGTGCATAGCGCTGTTGGAGCAGAGTACAGGCGGTGGCACTGAGCGCACAAAACGGTAAAATAAATGTTAAAATTTGCAGAGTTAAAAAAAAGACATTGACAGAAAAAAAGGTGTCCGATATACTACAAATAATCTTTACAACCAAATAGCTAAGAGGGAGTAGTATAAATGCAGCGTCAACATACGCGGTCATTTGCATGACCTGGCGGTGCATACCACGAAAACAGATTCATGGTTATGAGACTTTTAGCGCACGATACATCTATGAGATGTGTTTGCGCTGGAAGTCTCATTTTTTTGAAAGGAGAAAAGCAGGATGAAAGAATGGTATCAGATTTCTACCCAGGATGTGATGAAAAATATGGAGGCGACAGAGCGTGGGCTCACGGAGGACCAGGTGCAGGCACGTCTCCAGGAATACGGTGAGAACGCACTGGCACAGGGTGAGAAAAAGACGGTACTGCAGGTATTTTTGGCGCAGTTTTTAGATCTTCTCGTCGCGATCTTGATTGTGGCGGCGGTGATTTCTGCATTTTCGGGCAATCTGGAGAGCACACTGGTTATCTTGGCCGTGATTCTGTTAAACGCAGTGCTTGGAACGGTGCAGTACGTGAAGGCGGAGAAATCTTTGGACAGCTTAAGACAGTTGTCTGCACCGAATGCAAAGGTGATCCGGGGCGGGAAAAAGACTGAGATTCCTGCGAGCCAGGTGGTTCCAGGAGATATTTTGATGCTTGAGGCGGGGGACATGACGGCGGCGGACGGAAGAATCATCTGCAATTATTCGCTGCAGGTGAATGAGAGTTCACTCACGGGGGAATCGACCAATGTGGACAAATCGGAGGGAATCATCGAGCGCGAGGCGGCGCTCGCAGACCGGGTCAACATGGTCTATTCCGGAAGCCTTGTGACTTACGGGCGCGCGATGGTGGTCGTGACAGACACCGGCATGAACACGGAGATTGGCAAGATCGCCGGACTGATGAATGCGACAAAGGAAAAGAAAACGCCGCTTCAGATATCTCTGGACGATTTCAGCAGAAAGCTCGCGGCGATCATACTGTTCATCTGTGCGCTGGTGTTCGGTCTGAGTCTGTATCGCGACATGGCACTTTTAGATGCGATGATGTTTGCGGTGGCGCTCGCAGTGGCGGCAATCCCGGAGGCATTGAGTTCGATTGTGACGATTGTTCAGGCGATGGGCACCAGAAAGATGGCGAGAGAGAATGCCATCATCAAAGATCTCAAAGCGGTGGAGAGTCTTGGCTGTGTATCGGTCATCTGCTCGGATAAGACAGGAACGCTGACGCAGAATAAAATGACAGTGCAGAAGCTCTACGTCGGTGAGGAGCTGATTGATCCAGAACAGCTCGACATCAAAAATCAGTTGCACCGTTACCTGATGTACGACGGAATCCTAAACAATGATTCGAGCATTGAGGATGGGAAGACTATCGGAGATCCGACGGAGTCCGCTCTGCTCGAGATGGTGCGCAGGATACAGGTGGACGACGATTTCTTCCGCGACGTTATGACCCGCATGGAGGAACTTCCATTTGATTCCGGGCGAAAGCTCATGAGCACCAAGTACAGACTCCACGGGGTGCCTACCGTGCTCACCAAGGGAGCACTTGACGTCCTGCTTGAGCGCACAGTAAAAATCTGGGATGGCACGGTCGGAGTGCGGGAGATCACGCCGGGGGATATCGCGGAAATTGAGGCGAAAAATCAAGCGTTTTCCGAGAGTGGTCTGCGGGTGCTCGCGTTTGCGTATCGGGAGATGGACGAGCCGCTCACGCTTGAGACAGAGAAGGACTTTACATTCCTTGGGCTGATCGCTATGATCGATCCGCCGAGAGTGGAGTCTGCGGCGGCGGTGGCGGATGCCAAACGCGCCGGAATCCGTCCGGTGATGATCACCGGAGATCACAAAATCACAGCGACGGCGATCGCAAGACAGATTGGGATTTTTGCGGATGGCGATATCGCGATGGTGGGGACAGAGTTAGATTCCATCACGGATAAGGAGCTGGATCAGCTGATTGAAAAAATCTCCGTATTTGCCCGTGTGTCACCGGAAAATAAAATCCGTATCGTGGAGGCCTGGCAGAGAAAGGGATGTATTGTCTCGATGACGGGCGATGGTGTGAATGATGCCCCGGCTCTGAAAAAAGCGGATATTGGAGTTGCGATGGGGATTACTGGCACGGAGGTGTCGAAGGATGCAGCCTCGATGATTCTATCCGACGATAACTTCGCGACCATTATAAAGGCGGTTGCCAACGGTAGAAATGTCTACAAAAATATAAAAAACGCGATCTTGTTCCTTTTGTCGGGAAATATGGCGGGCATCATGGCTGTGCTCTACACGTCCATCATGGCACTCCCGGTGCCATTTGCGCCAGTACATCTGCTCTTCATCAATCTTTTGACGGACTCGCTCCCGGCACTCGCAATCGGGATGGAGCCGACAGAAAAAGATGCGCTTGCCGAGAAGCCAAGAGATCCGAAAACGGGAATTTTGACCAGAGATTTTATGCTGTTGCTTCTCGTGCAGGGGGCTCTGATCGCAGCGAGTACGATGGCAGCATTTTATATGGGTCTGCGGGAGAGCGCTGCGATGGCCAGCACGATGGCGTTTGCCACTCTGACGCTCGCGCGTCTGTTTCACGGGTTTAACTGTCGCAGTCGCTATTCCATCTTCAAGATCGGTTTTCGCAGAAACCGCTACAGTCTTTGGGCATTTTTGGCGGGTGTATTTTTACTCGGTTCCGTCGTGTTCATCCCTGCGCTGCGCGGACTGTTTGAGGTAGCAGTGATGACGGGGGCGCAGATAGGGTGGGTAATCCTTCTGGCGGTCATTCCGACTGCGGTGATTCAGGCAGTCAAAGTAGGGGCAGATATTTTGAACAGGTGACACTGTCAAAAGTGAAGATAACTCGGATATGGATATCAAAAACTTATTGGGAATTGAGACCAATATCGGGTATATAGAGCAAGCCCGTGCACATCGGCTACTCCGTATGCTAGACAAAAAACAAGGAAAGTCGACGAATGTGACAGCCCCATAAGGAAGTATTTTATGCAGGTTACGGTGTAGCTCTCAATTACGAGGACTGCACCGTTTCTTTTACGTGGCAATGACCATCGTATTTGTCGTTATTATGGACTTCAATGCGTTGGATAAGGGAATCAACAATAGTTGGTGTTAGTTCTTCAATATCAGTCATATCTCTGATAGTGCGAACTGGATCTTCACAAACTGTCAATATGGAACGAACTGCACCTGACACATCCACCGAACCATTCACACGATACAGGGCTGAAATTCCGTTCATCTTATTCACATGAGATACAATGAGTGTGTGAAACTTTTTCTGTAAATAGCTAATAACAGCAAGGTCTTCTATGGT
>CAJLGN010000052.1 GCA_905206195.1 uncultured Roseburia sp. | reverse complement strand
GATGGGGACGCGGAGCCTTACCACAGCTGCATGATGGCAAAATTACATAAAGCCTGCGGATATGCGGGGGAGACAGAGAGGACATGGTTGCGTCGATAAGACGGGACTATGTCTTTTTGCGCTTTTATGGCACTGTAAGGGCAAAAGGCCACACATCATAACGGAATGTAAATGTACAAGCAAGAAAAAGAGAAGGAAGGTTTTATAATTTTATGGGAAGTGATACGTTATCGCTGATTATCATTTTGTTTTGCATTATTATGTCGGCTTATTTTTCTGCGACGGAGACGGCGTTTTCCTCGCTCAACCGCATACGTGTGAAAAATATGGCGGAAAAGGGAGACCGAAAAGCTGCTTTGGTGCTTTCGATTGCAGACAATTACGACAGCATGTTATCAACGATTCTGATTGGAAATAACATTGTAAATATTGCGTCGGCATCACTCGCGACGGTTCTGTTCGTAAAGATGCTGGGTGAGGATGCGGGAGCGAGTATGTCCACGATTGTGACGACGGTTGTCGTGTTGATCTTCGGGGAGGTGTCCCCGAAGAGTATCGCAAAGGAGTCCCCGGAAGCATTTGCCAGGTTCTCTGCCCCGTTTTTGAAAGTTTTGATAAAAGTGCTGACGCCGCTCAACTTTCTGTTTCGTCAGTGGAAGAAATTATTGTCCTGTATCATTAAGACGAAGGAGGAGCGGGGTATCACCGAGGAGGAGCTGCTGACGATCGTGGAGGAGGCCGAGGCTGTGGGCGGCATCGGGAAGGAAGAGGGGACGTTGATCCGCAGCGCCATCGAGTTCAACGAGCTTGCAGCTGTGGACATTTTCACGCCGCGCGTGGATGTGGTGGGGGTTTCTGTAAATGCGACCAAGGATGAGGTCGCCGAGATTTTCGCTCAGACAGGATACTCAAGATTGCCGGTGTATGAGAATAATATGGATGAAATTTTGGGGATTCTGTATCAAAAAGATTTCCACAATTCTATTCTGCGCACGGACACCTTGATTCGAGAGGCGGTGCGCCCTGTGCTTTTTGTCGCAAAAAATAAAAAGATAGGAGACCTGATGAAGGAGCTCCAACAGAAAAAGCTGCACATTGCCATCGTCATGGATGAGTACGGCGGAACTGCGGGAATTGTGACGCTGGAGGATATTTTGGAGGAGTTGGTGGGAGAGATTTGGGACGAACATGATGAGGTGGTCAGCGAGATGGAGCAGCTCGGGGAGAACGAATATCGCGTGTCCGGAAAGGCGAATGTGGAGAAGATCTTTGAGCGGCTGCATATGGAGAAGGATTTTGACGTGCTCACGGTCAGCGGCTGGGTGATGGAGCAGCTCGGCTGCATTCCAACCGAGGGGGACAGCTTCGAGAGCGATGGTCTTAAGGTGATTGTCACGAAGATGTGGGGAAAAAGAATCGGTGAGGTCCGAATTCTTGTGGATTTATCGTAGAAGTTTGCCAGGAGTGCTTTTCCAGAAAATTTTCTCGGAAAAGTTTTTGTGGAAACATGTGGAAAAAAGGAGTGCGATTCGTTATAATGAATGTAGTAAAACACAATAGAGAGAAGGTATATAAGAACTATGTATGACGGAAAGCGAAACAGGGAACGAAAGGCGAAAAAAGGATTTGTATTTGGCATCCGCAACAAGATCATCATCTGTTTTTTGGTGCCGGTTCTGTTTATGGTGCTGTTGGGGGCAGTTTCGTACCAGAAGGCGGCGGACGGCATGAGCACCTCCTTCCGGGAGACGGCCCTGCAGACTATGCAGATGGCGACAGAGTACATGGATGTGAGTGAATCTTTCATTGAGTCGGAGGGGCTTAAGTATGTGGTGGACCCGGAGCTGGAACGGTATTTTATAGGACTGTATAACAGCGATCCGGTGAAGGCGCACATGTTGATTGACGAGATGAAGACGCGCATTCTTGCGTCTCAGGTCGGCAATCCGTTTATCAGCAACATTCATATTATGCCAAGGAGTGATAAGCTCCAGATGATCTCGACGAAGACCAAGGCGCAGCCTGGGATTTACGAGGAATATACGGCGGAGTTGGGGGCGGGTGGCGAGCTGGCAAAGTGGGGCGACCGCCACGATGCGCTCGACGCGTATCTGGAAATCGATCCTTCCGAATATATTATGACCTGCCAGCTGGAACCGCAGTCGAAAAAGGCGGTCGTCATCATCGATATCAAGGCGGACGCAGTTTTTGAATTTCTGCAGGGGCTTCACCTGGGGGAGGGGAGTTTTCTTGGATTTGTCACGTCCGGCGGCAGGGAACTCGCAGTGCAGAACACAGAGACGAGGCAGCCCAATACGCGCGTGGAGGGTAAGACCATCTTCGCGGATCAGGATTTTTATCGGAATGCATCCGAGAATAGCGGTGTCAGCGAAGTCAACTACGAGGGGGAGAGCTATCTGTTTTTCCACAGCAGAAGCGAGCGCACGGGCGCGTCCATGTGTGCGCTTGTGCCGATGCACATCGTGACGGGGCAGGCGGAGTCCATCAAGAATATAACGGTGATCGGAGTGCTTTTGTCAAGTGTCATCGCCATCGTTATCGGGGGGGTGATTGCATCTGGAATTCGCAGAAATATGAAGCGGATATCGGGAAGCCTTCAGGTTGTTGCGGAGGGAAATCTCGCAACCACGGTATCTGTCAAGGGCAGAGATGAGTTCCGCGGACTTGCGACAGCTGCGAATGATATGATCGCAAACAACAAAAAGCTCGTGCAGAAAGTGAGCCAGGCGACGGACAAGCTTGAGGTGTCCGCCGGGGAGGTCACGGAGGCTTCCGGCATCATCCAGGAGTACTCCCAGGATATCGCTCAGGCCATCGCAGAGATCAATGATGGCATAGAGAAGCAGACCATACATGCGCAGGAGTGTGTGAGAAAGACGGACACGCTGTCGGAAGAGATTCAGCAGGTCAACCGGATTGCGCGGGAGGTGGAGGCTCTAGTCGGCAATGCGGAGAAGATGATCGGCCGCGGGATTGAGTTGGTGGGGCTTCTTGGCGAGCGCGCCGGGGCGACGACCGAGATCACGGCGAAGGTGGAGGAGAGTATTCAGGAATTAAAGCGAGAGTCCGAGATTATTGATCGGTTCGTCGCGATGATCACGGACATTTCTGAGCAGACAAATTTACTGTCCCTAAACGCTTCGATTGAGGCGGCGCGGGCAGGGGAAGCGGGGCGCGGCTTTGCGGTCGTTGCCGAGGAGATCCGCAATCTTGCGGACAACTCTGCCGAGGCGGCCGGGGAGATCCGCAACAATGTGGAGCACATCAATACGCAGACGGTTATCAGCGTGGAGAGTGCGAAGAAGGCCGGCTCTATGGTTGCACTGCAGACCGAGGCGGTAAAAGAGGTCACAGGTGTGTTCCAGAACATGAGCCAGGCGATGGAAGCGTTGTTCCGCGGACTCAAAGACATTGTCGTGGAGACAGAAAATGCGGACCGGGAGCGTGAGGGCACGCTTGACGCTGTGCGGAATATCTCACATATTATTGAGGAGACCGCAGCGAGTGCGCAGATTGTGAAGAACGTGGCTGAGAACCTTCAGCAGAATGTCGAGAATCTGAATGGAACTGCGGAGGGGCTGGGCGACAATATGAGCGGGCTAAAGACGGAGGTTTCGGTATTTAAGACAGAGTAGGAACCCTGTGTGCCACAGGAGCCGCAAAAAAGCGGGCTGTTGTAAAATGTAGCATCAATCTATAATTTCTGTGTGATTGCAATAAGAATAGGCCGAGGTTAAGTTTACATGAGGGCGTTTCTTTTGAATTGTACAGCAATGAAAGAAGATACCTGCATTTTGCGGCGGCCCTTTTTGAAATACATTTTCATTTCAACGCATCTATGTTACAATAGAAGCCAGTGATAAAGATCAGAAATGGAATCGGGATGTGGAGGAGATATGCAAAATCATAAAATGGTAGAGGGACATACAGAGGAGGGAAAGAAGAGTATTTTTCGGGAGATATTAAGCTGGGTCGTGCCTTTTGCGGTGGCGCTTCTGGCAGCTTTTTTGCTTAAAAATTATGTCATTATCAACGCGGATGTACCCACGGGATCCATGGAAAATGCTATCATGCCGGGAGACCGGCTCATCGGTAACCGCCTGGCATACTTGAAGAAGGACCCGCAGCGCGGAGATATCGTTATTTTCCGGTATCCGGATCAGGAGGAGGATCTCTACGTCAAGCGCGTCATCGGATTACCGGGTGAGACGGTGGACATTATGGATGGGAATATTTATATAGACGGTGCAGATGAGCCGCTTGCGGAGGGGTATCTCAAGGAGGAATGGACCGTTGCGACTGGCAACTATCATTTTGAGATTCCAGATGATGCCTATCTTATGCTGGGGGACAATCGGAACGATTCCTGGGATGCGAGGTACTGGACGAGCACCTATGTTTACCGAGAGAAAATACTGGGAAAAGCAGTGGTGGTCTACTGGCCATTTGCGGATATCGGAAAACTTGAGTAGGGAGGAACAATCATGGTAACTCTTTTGGCCAGGATTTTCATAAACGGGAAAGCTGACAAGGAAAAAGTGCGGCAGTCCTACGGAGTGCTCTGCGGTTTTGTGGGAATTTTTTTAAATATGATGCTCTTTGCGGGGAAGTTTCTCGCGGGAACGATCAGCAATTCCATCGCGATTACGGCGGATGCATTCAATAACTTGTCTGATGCGGGCTCATCCTTCGTGACGCTGATTGGATTTAAGCTGGCGGGTGCGAAGCCGGATTCGGAGCATCCGTTCGGGCATGGAAGGATCGAATATGTGTCAGGGCTTGTGGTCGCCGCGGCGATTCTTTTGATGGCGTATGAGCTGATTCGGGATTCGGTTGTGAAGATTTTGCACCCGGAGGAGACGGAGTTTTCACCCCTAGTGCTCATGATTTTAGTGGCTTCCATTCTGGTAAAGTTCTATATGTCCTATTATAACAGCCGTGTTGGGAAGCGCATTGATTCTGCGGCAATGCGGGCAACAGCGGTGGATAGTCTGAGCGATATGTGCGCGACGACGGTGGTTCTCGCCGCGACGCTTGTGGGTCATTACACCGAATTTCAGATTGACGGCTGGTGCGGCGCTCTGGTCGGGATTTTTATTTTGTACGCTGGGATCCGCGCGGCGAAGGAAACCTTAAACCCCCTGCTGGGCGAGGCGCCGGAGGAGACGTTTGTGGCACAGGTTCATCAGATTGTCATGGCGCATGAAGAGATTTGCGGGATTCATGACCTCATCGTACATGATTATGGCCCGGGACGGCAGATTATCTCGCTCCACGCGGAGGTGGCGGCGGACGGGGACATCACGGCGATTCACGATGTGATTGACAATGCGGAGAATGAGCTTCGCGCAAAACTGGGCTGCGATGCGACGATACATATGGACCCCATCGTGACCTCGGACGAGCATATCTGGGAGCTTAAGATGGCTGTTGGCACTGTTGTAAAAGGGATTGACGAGATTATTTCCATTCACGATTTCCGCGTGGTTACAGGTCCAACGCACACAAATTTGATTTTTGACATCACCGTTCCGTTTGAGTTTTACATCAAGGATGAGGAGCTGAGTATGATGGTCGGGAAAAGGGTGAAAGAACGGCTGGGGAAGAATTATTTTGTCGTCATGAAGATTGATAAGGCTTATGTTAAATAAAGATTTTTAAATATTTTGCCGGAAAATGGAGATACAAGAGTAAAAATAGCGCTTGGAAATACAAAATTATGTTGAAATAGATCGAAGAAACGTCTATATTTAAGAATATACCAAGGAAGGGAGAACTACTTTTATGCTAGGAAAGTTAGAGGGCAAAAAAATTAAGGAGAAGCTCAATATAGGGTATGGTCTTGTGATAGTGCTCATGCTAGTGCTTGAGATTCTTGCAGTCACAGGAATTGTAACCATCCGGGGGCTGATGCAAACTTATCTCTATGGACCGCAGGCGGCCGACACCGCTGTGAAGGGGGCCAGAATCGAGGTCAATATTGCGCAGAGAGAGATTATGACCATGGTGATGGGGGAGGATTCCTCCACTTACACAGCATATGAGAAGAAATTGTTGCAGTCCGAAGCGAATTTAAAGAAATACATTGCGGACTTAAAGGACTCCGGTTCGGTGGATAGTACAATGTACGAGAAGTATGTGGAGAGCATAAATGCATGGGTGTCGATCGGAAAGGAGATTGGGCAGATATTTGCAGCCGGTGATTATAAGACGGCGCAGACGCTGGTTCTGACAGATTTCACAACAGCGCTCGAGAAGGTTGTGGATGTCGGGATGGAGATTGACCGGACGACAGATGAGCTGAAAGTAGGCTATATTGATTCGACGAAGACTGCGATGGGAGCTATTATCGGAGTTGGAGTGGGAACGCTGCTGGTCGCGATTCTGGTCGCAGTCAAAGTAGGAAAAGTGATCATTCGAACCTGCGTAGATCCGCTTCAGGAAATTGAGGGAGCTGCGATAGAACTGGCAAAAGGAAATCTGCACACAGATATCACATACAGCAACGGAGACGAGATTGGCTCTCTGGCAGATTCCTTGAGAACATCCATCCAGAGCATCAACTCTTACGTGGAAGATATCGCCCGCGCGACCAAAGAGTTTTCCAGAGGTAATTTTGCAGTGCAGGCAGGGGTGGAGTATGTTGGGGATTTTGAGCGAATTGAAGGCTCCTTTGTAGATTTTGAGGAAAATATGGCATCCACCATCCGAAACATCCAGGCGGTTGCAGATCAGGTGACAAGAGCTGCAGAACAGATTGCGGCAAGCTCGGTGGATTTAGCGGAAGGTGCCACAGAGCAGGCCGGAATTACAGAGGAGCTCACGGCTACAATTGAAACTGTTTCTGGAGAAATCGGTGAAAATGCAAGGGAGGCGTCCAGAATTAGTGCAGATGTGCAGCAGGTGGGCGCAGAGATTGATTCGAGCAATGATAAGATGCGGGAGATGGTGGAATCTATGGAGCGGATCAGCGAAGCATCCAATCAGATACGCAAGATTATTGCTACGATAAATGAGATCGCATCCCAGACGAATCTGCTGGCGCTCAACGCTTCGATTGAAGCCGCAAGAGCGGGAGAAGCAGGAAAAGGATTTGCGGTGGTTGCAGATCAGGTGTCACTGTTGGCAGCGCAAAGCGCACAGGCCGCGACAGAGTCCACATCGCTGATCGAAGATTCTGTGCAGGCAGTCAACGAGGGAATGACCATTGCAAATGATACGGCAATCCAGCTGGAGAAGCTTGCGACGAATTCTAAGATCATTACGGAGAAAGTAAACAGGATTGTGGAGGCTTCTGAGAAGCAGGCAACTTCGATTTCAGAGATCAGTACAAGTGTTGCAAATATCAACGATGTCGTACAGACCAATTCGGCGACTTCTGAGGAGGCTGCGGCTGCAAGTCAGGAATTGACTGCACAGGCAGAGACGTTAAAGGGGCTGGTCGGTAAATTTGAGATTGTCGGGTAGTGATAAAGTAAATGAAAAGGGAATGGAGTTTTCTCCATTCCCTTTTTGTGTACAATGTGGGGAGCTTTAATTGCCGGATCCTTCAAGGCTTCCGTTTTCATCGCTGCTCTCTGTCTCAGTGGATGTTGTCTCTGTCTCGGTGGTCTCTGTGTGTGGCGTCTCCGTTTCCTCCGTCTCGACAATCACGTCGGGGTCTTTGTAGATCGTC
>CAJLGN010000051.1 GCA_905206195.1 uncultured Roseburia sp. | reverse complement strand
AAAAATGGTGCTTCTTGACACCAATTACCGCTCGCAGGGACATATCGTCACACAGTCTTTAAATCTCATCGGGCATAACCGGGAGCGCTTTGAAAAGCGCATCAGAGCCGCGAAAGAGCCGCAGGATGCGGTGGAGTACGCTGTGTTTGAGAGCCAGAGGGAGGAGAATCTGCGGATTGTCCGCGATATCGCGGACGCGGTGGAGAGAGGGCGGAACTTTTCAGATTTTGCAGTGCTTTTCCGCACCAACACACAGCCAAGGCTCTTGATGGAGCAGCTGTTGGAGTACAACATTCCCTTCCGCACCAGAGACCGGATTCCCAATCTCTATGAGCACTGGATCGCGCGGGATATTTTTGCCTATATTCGCATCGCGATGGGGAGCAGGGAACGCAGAGATTTTTTGCAGATTATGAACCGCCCGAAGCGGTACTTAAGCCGCGAGTCGCTGGATGAGGAGACGGTTGCGTTTGAAGTGTGGGAGTGGATTTACGAGGAGCAGCCTTGGGTGGCGGAGCGGATCCGTAAGCTGGAGCGCGACAGCAAGATGCTCGGGCGGATGAACCCCTACGCTGCGGTCAATTATATTCGAAAAGCAATTGGATACGATGAATTTTGCGCGGAGTATGCGGAATATCGGCGTATCCGTGTGGATGATCTCTACGATGTGCTGGATGAACTGCAGGAGAGCGTGAAAGGGATTGCCGATTATAACGCATGGTTTTCACATATCGAGGAGTACACAAAGGAGCTGGAGCGTTTGCACCGGGATCAGACACAGCAGAAGGACAATGTTGCGCTCGCGACACTGCACAGCTCCAAGGGGCTTGAGTACGAGAATGTGTATCTCATCGATGTCAACGAGGGCGTCATGCCCTACAAAAAAGCAGTGCTCCCAGCGGACATCGAGGAGGAGCGCAGGATGTTTTATGTGGGGATGACCAGGGCGAAAAAAAACCTGCATCTTTTTTCAGTCAAGCAGCTGAATCAAAAAGATGCAGATATTTCCCGCTTTATCGCAGAGGCCAGAGAGAATGTCACTCCTCCATATCGTTAAATTCGGCCTCGTCCAAAAGCTCGTCGAAACGGTCTGAGACGGCTTCGTACTCCTCGTCGTCCGCGATGTTCTCAAGAGAAGGATTGCCCTCCTCGTCCTCGGAATAGCGGTAGATGTAGACCTCGCTCTCCTCGCTGGGCTCGTCCTCCCCCTCGAGGGGAAGAAGTGCGATATAATCCTGCTCATTCACGGTGAAGATGGTGAGAATCTCACATTCCACCTCTGTTCCGTCGTCCAGATCCAGAGTTACGATAATATCGGTGTCGTCATTGTTCTGAAGTTGATCTGCCATAAATGGTACCTCACTTTTGGTTGATGATTGATAATTGCATCATAGCATAAAGCGCGTGGAAGGACAAGAAGAAAGAAAACCTATACAAAAAATCCGCATGTGGTATAATGTCGTTAGATATTATACGCGCCCGCGCACTGGGGACGGGGGAGAGAACGGTAAAGGTGAGGGACAGCATGATTGGTATAATGAAAGAAGGCAATTACGAAAAATATGGTGCACACAGAGATAAAAACGGAATCACTTTTACTTTTGAGGCGGAGGGGGAGGCGGAATGTAGTCTGCTACTGTACGAAAAAGGGCAGGAGATCACGGAGGAGATCGCAATTCCAGCCGCGTACTGCAGGGGTGCGGTGCGCTCGTTTTGCCTTGGGCAAATCGAGGAAAAGAAGCTCAGGTACAATTATAGAATCGATGGGAAAATTGTGACCGACCCGTACGCGACGCGGATTATCGGACGGGAAAAATGGAATGACGCTGGCAGGGCGGCGCTTGCATATCAGGTGTGCGGGGGGTGTGCCTCCGCAGATTTTGACTGGGGGGAGGATCAGGCGCCGGAGGTGCCCCGCCGTGAGATGGTGATGTACAAGCTACATGTCCGTGGGTTTACCATGGATGCGGGCATACGGGGGAAGAATCGCGGCACCTTTGCGGCGGTGCGAGAGCGGATCCCGTATTTGAAGGAGCTCGGGATTACGACGCTTTTGTTTATGCCCGTTTATGAGTTTGAGGAGATGGCGTTTTTGGATGCTTCGGGAGTGTCAAGTCCCATCGTCTGGGCGGCAAAGGAGGGCGATCGGATTCAGCCCATCGCGCAGGATCGGTCGGGCAAAGTGAATTTTTGGGGTTATGTGCCGGGGAATTATTTTGCGGTAAAGGCTTCCTACAGCAGCGCGAAAGACGCAGCGCGGGAGTGGAGGGAGCTGATTCTTGCGCTGCACGCAAACGGTATGGAGTGCGTGATGGAGATGTATTTCGGGGAGACCCAAAGCTATGGCGCGATCCTCGATGTGCTGCGCTACTGGGTCAGAGAGTACCATGTCGACGGGTTTCATCTGATCGGTGAGAACCTTCCGATGACGATGATCGCACAGGATGCGTGGCTTGCGCGCACCAAGATTTTTGGCGAGGGGTATGAGACGGCGCTCTTGGAGAAAGCGTGGAGATATCCGCATCTGTTCGTGTACAGTGACGAGTATCTCTATCCGGTGCGCGCGATGTTAAACCACATGAACAGCAATATGGAGAGCTTTGCGTGCCAGCAGAGAAAGCAGCACGCGAAGCTTGGCTTTGTCAATTATATCGCGGACAATAACGGTTTTACCTTGCTGGACCTTTTCTCCTACGGGGAAAAGCACAATGAGGAGAACGGGGAGGGAGGTCGCGACGGGAGCAACTGGAACCTGAGCAATAATTACGGCGTGGAGGGGAGAACTGCGCAAAAGCACGTGTGCAGGATCAGAGAACAGCAATTGCGCAATGCCATTGCAGTTTTGATGCTCGGGCAGGGCGTACCGCTCCTGTGCGAGGGCGACGAGGCGGGCAATTCGCAGAGTGGCAACAATAACGCCTACTGCCAGGATAATCCGGTCGGCTGGGTGAACTGGAAAAAGAATGCAAGGTATGGATGGCTCACCGATTTTACAAGAGAGATGATCGCGTTTCGCAGGGCACATCCGGTGATCGCCTCCGATGCGCCGAAAATGCTGAATGATTTTATGAGAAAGGGGTTCCCGGATCTCTCCTACCACGGGGAGCATGCGTGGGTTGCCCCGCTTTCGGAGGACAGGCGATCGGTTGGGATGATGTACTGTGGGGCTTACGAGCGTCTTGCAGATGGAAATACGGACGACTTTATCTATCTCGGTTACAATTTTCACGTCGGACTGGACAGACTTGCGCTTCCAAAGCTCCCGGAAAAGAAGCACTGGTATCTGGCGATGGACACGTCCCGCGACGCGCGGGCATTTTTGGAAAAAGAAGAGCTCTGTCGGGAGTCGCAGATACCTTTAAAGGGACAGTCCGTGGTTATTTTAGTAGGGAAATAAAAAATGAAAGCTTGGAGACATTTTTGTACGATTACGCGTCACAAGAAGCTTGTGATGCAGGGCTGCTTTGCGGTGGGACTTTATTGGCAGGGGCTTCTCCATGATCTGTCCAAGTATACGCCCACGGAGTTTTTGGTGGGCTGCAGATACTATCAGGGGAATATGAGCCCGAACAACGCAGAGCGCAAGGAGCGCGGTTACTCATCCGCCTGGCTCCACCACAAGGGACGCAACCGCCATCACATGGAGTACTGGATCGACTACGGCATCCAAAGATCGAGCGATCAGGAGAGAGCGCACGGTGTTTTGTGCGGCATGAAGATGCCTGTCCGCTATGTGGTAGAGATGTATATCGACCGTGTGGCGGCGTCAAAGAATTATCAGAGAGAGGACTACACAACACGCAGCGTGCTCGACTATTATCTGAATGGCAGGCAGTTTCACATTCTGCATGAGGACACGCAGGCGCTTTTGGAGCTGCTGCTTTTGATGCTGGCCAAGGACGGTGAGGCGGCGGTCAACCGCTTTATCCGGGAGGAACTTCTTGCCGGGGGAATACCGTACGAGCGGGAGGTGCTCTCAGAAAAAGCGGCTCCCTATTGGCAGGATTTTTAGAGCTTGGATTTTATTGGAAAAAAATGGGGGAAAAGCACGGGAAACATGACCCAGACATAGAATGTATCAATGAAGCTTTTAAGGTGCGTTTTGAAAACTTTTTTATCTCCGTTTACCCCTGAACAGGAAATTGACTGCCTGAAGAAAATAAAAAAAGGCGACCTTGAGGCAAAGAAAGAGCTGACTCTCCGGAATATGCGCCTGGTTGCGCATGTGGCGAAAAAATATCAGAATTCTGACGAGGATATGGAAGATTTGATTTCAATCGGTACGATCGGTCTGATCAAAGCGATCTCGACGTATAAAGAGGATTATGGGAGCCGTCTTGCCACCTACGCGGCACGGTGCATCGACAACGAGCTGTTGATGCATTTTCGAGCCAAGAAAAAGATGTCCAGGGAGGTTTCGCTCTACGAGCCGATCGGCACAGACAAAGAGGGGAATCAGATCAGCCTTTTGGATATTGTCGAGAGCGATGAGCCGGATGTAGTGGAACTTTTGGAGGCAGAGCGGCAGACAAAGAAAATTCTTGCGCTCGTACCGCGTGTGCTCCATGAGAGAGAGCTCTATATCATAGCAAACCGTTATGGACTTTTTGGAAACAAACCGATGACGCAGCGCGAGATCGCGGCGGCGCTGGGCATATCGCGCTCTTACTCGTCTGTGATTATAGGGATAAAGTGGTAAAGCCACTTTTTCCCTATTTTTATACATTATTTCCTCCGCCAAAGTGCATTTCCACATAAAAACCACACATTTGGCTGGTATCGTGTGGACATAAATCAAGAGAAGCTGTCTTGATGTCTTCTAGGAGGAGGTATACAACTATGCCCAATTTAATTCAAAAACACCTGTACATTGGAGGGATGACTTGCGTAAACTGTCAGAATAAAATTGAGAAGAAATTGAGTGCGACTGCCGGAATCGAGAAAGTGAAGGTAAGTTACAGCAAAGGAACGGCGGACATTACCTATGATCCGGATTTGATTTCATGGAAAGACATTGAAACTCTGATAGAAAAGCTGGATTATCAGGTGCTCCATAAGAATGAAAAGAGCGGTGCCGATCTTGGGACAATGATTTGCACACTCGTGATTATCCTCTCGCTGTATGTCCTGCTGGAACAGTTTGGAATTCTAAACCTGCTGGCTCCAGCCCAGCTGGCAGACACCGGAATGGGATACGGGATGCTGTTTGTGATTGGGCTGATCACCTCCGTGCACTGTATCGCGATGTGCGGCGGCATCAATCTTTCTCAGTGTATTCCGAAAGGAAATGATGGGGAGGGCAATGAAAAATTTGCAGTGTTTCGTCCAGCCTTTTTGTACAATGCAGGCCGTGTTGTATCTTACACAGTCACAGGATTTTTTCTTGGCGGTGTGGGAATGCTGCTTGGGGGAGGAAATGGCGCCGGATTCTCGAGTATGCTGCAAGGAGTCCTAAAGCTGATTGCAGGAACTTTTATGGTAATCATGGGCATTAATATGTTGGGGCTGTTTCCGTGGCTCCGCAGACTGCAGCCACGCATGCCGAAATTTTTTGCAAAAAAAATCGGAAAAGAAAAAGCGAGACAGAGCGGGCCGTTCATTGTGGGATTGCTCAATGGTCTCATGCCCTGCGGACCGCTGCAGTCCATGCAGATTGTGGCCCTGGCGTCCGGCAATCCTTTTGCGGGCGCGGCGTCTATGTTCCTGTTCAGTCTTGGGACAGTTCCGTTGATGCTGGGACTTGGCTCTATGGTATCGGCGCTCGGAAAGAAATTTATGGATAGCGTCATGAAGGTTGGAGCTGTGTTAGTGGTCGTGCTTGGTTTGTCCATGCTCTCACAGGGAGGAAGTCTATCAGGTTTACTCTCGCCCAATCGACTGTTGCTGCTTGTCATCGGAGCCGGTATTTTGGGAATTGTTGCGAGTATCCCATTTTCAAAGAAAACACTCCGCTATGTGAGTGTGGCGGCAGCGGGGGCATTGGCGGCAGGTACCTTTTTCTATCTTCCGTCTTTGGAGAGCAGAGCGAGCGAACCTGCAGCGGAAGAAGGAGAGATCGTGGACGGTGTGCAGGTGATAAACAGCACGCTGGCACCGGGGCGTTATCCGAATATCACCGTGCAGGCGGGCGTTCCTGTCAAGTGGGTGGTGGATGCCCCGCAAGGCAGCATCAACGGATGTAACTATAAAATCATGATCCGCGATTACGGAATCGAATATTCTTTTCAGCCGGGGGAAAATATTATTGAATTTACACCCACAAAGGCGGGAACGGTCCAGTACAGTTGCTGGATGGGAATGATTCGAGGAAATATTTTCGTGGTGGACGACAGTGGTGAGAATCCGGCGCCTGCGGAGACAGTGCCAGTGCCAGCCGGATATCAGATTCCAACCGATGCGCTGGCAATTGCAGAGGCGGGAGCGGACGAGAGAGGGTATCCGACACAAACTGTGTCGGTGAAATTGACGGACGAGGGCTTTTCCCCGGCGGTAATTGTGGTGGAAGCGGGAACCAATGTCCTTTGGAATGTAGAAAATAAACGATCTGACGCTGAAAATGGAACCGATTTTTTGATTCCCGTCTATTCGACAAAGCTTTCTTTGGTGTCAGGGGCAAATCAGTTGTATTTCGGCGCAGCCGAGAGCTTTGAGGTGTCTACCGGTGACAGTCGGGCGTACGCTTATGTCAAGGTAGTGGATGATATCGATCAGATAGACGAAGCGGCAATCAAAGAGGAAGTGCAAAGTTTTGAAACAATAATTTATCCGGATGCAATATTCAGCGGGTTTGGCGGCGCAGGTGGTTCCTGCTGCTCTGGCGGTGCGGGTGGAGCAGGTAGTGCGGGCGGCGGTTCCTGTTGTTCCGGTGGATATTAAGGAGGTATGTGATGCAATTTTTATTATATCATTGGCACTGTATCATTCCGGCAGTGGCCATGATCGGGGCCGTGTTTTTCTTGCGTAAGAAGGAAGGCGCGCAGGGTGAAAAAGAAAAGGAAGAGAGAGGAAGAACAATTCGTAATAGAAATAAAACCAAAAAGTATTCAAATAAAACGCAAAAGAATAAATGGCCGCTCTATATGGGGACAGGGATCGCTGTGATCGTGGCGGCAGCCGCCGTATTTTGGTCCGCAGAAAACGGGACCGCTCCGTCGGAAAATCAGCAGAATGGGCCGGAGATAAGCGCTTCGGCGGAACGTTTAGCTGGCGACAATGCACAGAAGATCGTTGCGGGAGAAAGTCTTGTGATCCCCGTGGCGGATCAGAGCAGTACCGTTAATTTCTATCCCATAGAGATCGATGGTGTCAGCATGGAGGTGCTGGCGGTAAGGGATGACGATGGAAATGTCCGCACGGCATTCAACACCTGTCAGATCTGTTACGGATCAGGCCGCGGTTACTATAGGCAGCAGGGAGATGTACTCGTCTGCCAGAACTGCGGAAATCATTTTACGATTGACCAGGTTGAGATAGAGTCCGGTGGTTGCAATCCGTGGCCGATTTTCCCTGAAAATAAAACGGTGACCGATGAGTCGATTTCGATTTCGTATGACTTCCTGAAAGAATCAAATCGGATTTTCTCGAACTGGAAAGTAACTTATTAAAATTTGTTTAAGTATGTCTTTTTTGTAAAAGCGAGAGGAGGTTTTTGCATGAAACAATATATTGTGACGGGCATGACTTGTGCGGCCTGTGCGGCCCGTGTTGAAAAAGCGGTATCAAAGGTGCAGGGGGTCACTTCCTGCTCCGTCAGCCTGCTGACCAATTCGATGGGCGTGGAGGGAACAGCATCGGGGAGATCTGTGATTGC
>CAJLGN010000050.1 GCA_905206195.1 uncultured Roseburia sp. | reverse complement strand
TCCTTTTCTTACTAACTGGTTAAATGTTGGCATTATTTTCACCTCCTGTTATATTGATAAAATTGCTCTCCAAAGCCGAAAAATAGCCTTGACGTACGTATGCACGCTAAATCATTATATAAAGCGACGCTGGAGATGTCAAGCTTTTTTTCCCGAAAGCTCTGCTCCCGTCTAGTATTGACAACATCTTGTCCGCTCATTCATTTCTCGTCCCAAATATTGGAAAAAACGGGACTGCCAGTTTGGCAGTCCCGGGCGTGCGCATCGCAGCACATTTTTTATTCTTCGATCTCAACCTCTTCCGGCACGATTTCTTCCAGGGTATAATCCTCATCCATCACGCCGTCATCCTCAAAGTCATCAAAGTCTTCATAGAAGAACTCCTCTGCCTCCTCAATCTCGGAATCCAGCTTAATTCCTCTGTAACGCTTCATGCCGGTTCCGGCAGGAATCAGCTTACCGATGATTACATTCTCTTTCATGCCAATCAGCGGGTCAACCTTGCCCTTGATTGCAGCCTCGGTCAGAACCTTCGTCGTCTCCTGGAAGGATGCTGCCGACAGGAAGGAATTTGTCGCAAGAGATGCCTTGGTGATACCAAGCAGCACCTGCTTTCCGTCTGCGGTCTCTTTGCCCTCCTGCTCCAACACCTCATTGGTGTCCTCGAAATACAGCGTATCCACCAATGTACCTGGCAGCATATCCGAATCTCCGTTTGTCTCAACGCGAACCTTCTGCAGCATCTGGCGCACGATCACCTCAATATGCTTATCGTTGATTTCTACACCCTGCAGACGGTATACACGCTGTACCTCGCGGAGCATGTAATCCTGGACAGCGCGGACGCCTTTGATTTTCAGAATATCGTGTGGGTTCACGGAACCCTCCGTCAGCTCGTCGCCGGCCTCAAGCACCGCACCGTCCATCACCTTGATTCTGGATCCATAAGGAATCAGATATGCCTTACTCTCCCCGGTTTCACTGTTGGTAACGACGATCTCACGTTTCTTCTTCGTGTCCTTAATATTCGCCACGCCGCCAAACTCTGTGATAATGGCAAGACCTTTCGGCTTTCTGGCCTCGAAGATTTCCTCCACACGGGGAAGACCCTGTGTGATATCATTCCCAGCCACACCGCCGGTGTGGAACGTACGCATGGTAAGCTGGGTACCCGGCTCACCGATAGACTGCGCCGCGATGATACCGATCGCCTCTCCCACCTGCACTACCTGGCCGGTCGCCATGTTCGCGCCGTAGCACTTTGCACACACGCCCATATGGGAACGGCAGGATAATACAGTACGGATCTTGACTTTAGTCAGCGGCTCGCCATTCTCGTCCACACCCTTGCTCATCACAAGCGCCGCGCGCTTTGGCGTAATCATGTGATTTTCTTCCACAAGAACATTGCCCTCAGCGTCGCAGATCGTATTGCAGGAGAAACGTCCTGTAATACGCTCCTGAAGGCTCTCAATCTCCTCTTTTCCGTCCATAAATGCGGTCACCCACATGCCTGGGATCTCTCTTCCTGTTCCCTCACAGCAGTCAGACTCACGAATGATCATATGCTGCGATACGTCCACCAGACGTCTGGTCAGGTAACCGGAGTCCGCGGTGCGAAGCGCAGTGTCGGAAAGTCCCTTGCGGGCACCGTGCGCCGACATAAAATACTCCAGTACATCCAGACCTTCACGGAAATTCGACTTGATCGGCAACTCGATCGTTCTACCGGTTGTGTTTGCCATAAGTCCACGCATACCTGCAAGCTGCTTGATCTGCTTATCAGAACCACGGGCTCCGGAGTCGGCCATCATGAAAATGTTGTTATACTTATCCAGCCCATCAAGCAGCGCGCGTGTCAACTCGTCATCCGTCTCTTTCCACGTCTCAACAACCTCTTTGTAGCGCTCTTCCTCCGTGATGAGACCGCGCTTATACTGCTTGGTGATTCTATCCACAGTAGTTTCCGCATTCTTAATCATCTCCGGCTTCTGGGGAGGCACGGTCATATCGGAAATGGATACAGTCATAGCAGCCCTTGTAGAGTACTTGTAACCCATCGCCTTTACAGCGTCCAGCACTTCAGCAGTTTTGGTCGCGCCGTGAATGTTGATCACTTTTTCCAAAATCTGCTTGTTCTGCTTCTTCGCCACCAGGAAATCCACCTCGAGCTTTAATTCATTGCCCGGAATACTCCGATCTACAAATCCCAGATCCTGCGGGATGATTTCATTGAAAATGAAACGTCCCAATGTGGATTCTATGGTGTCGCCCAAAGTCGTTCCATCCGCCAGTTTCTTTGTCATATGAACTTTGATCCTGGAGTGGAGTGTCAACGCGCCATTCTCGTACGCCAGAATCGCTTCATTGACATTCTTGAAAAATTTGCCCTCGCCCTTCGCCCCCGGTCTCTCCTGTGTCAGATAATAAATTCCGAGAACCATATCCTGAGAAGGAACTGCAACCAGACCGCCGTCGGACGGCTTTAACAGGTTGTTCGGGGACAGCAGCATGAAACGGCATTCTGCCTGTGCTTCCACAGAAAGCGGAAGATGCACAGCCATCTGGTCACCGTCGAAGTCCGCGTTGAACGCAGTACAAACAAGGGGATGTAGCTTAATTGCCTTACCCTCTACGAGGATCGGCTCAAATGCCTGAATACCCAGACGGTGCAGTGTGGGGGCGCGGTTCAACATTACCGGATGCTCCTTGATAACGTCCTCCAAGACGTCCCAAACCTCAGTCTGGAGCCTCTCGACCATCTTCTTTGCACTCTTGATATTGTGCGCAGTTCCGTTGGCAACAAGTTCTTTCATAACGAAAGGCTTGAACAGTTCGATCGCCATCTCCTTTGGAAGACCACACTGATAAATCTTTAACTTCGGCTCAACGCAGATAACAGAACGCCCAGAATAATCCACTCGCTTGCCGAGCAAATTCTGGCGGAAACGGCCAGATTTACCCTTCAACATATCGGACAGCGATTTCAAGGCGCGGTTGCCCGGCCCTGTCACAGGACGTCCGCGTCGTCCGTTGTCAATCAATGCATCCACTGCCTCCTGGAGCATGCGCTTCTCGTTGCGGACGATGATGTCCGGAGCGCCAAGCTCAAGCAGTCTCCTCAGACGATTGTTGCGATTAATAATTCTTCTATATAAATCGTTCAGATCAGATGTTGCAAAACGTCCACCATCGAGCTGGACCATCGGGCGCAAATCTGGCGGGATGACTGGAATCACAGTCATGATCATCCACTCCGGCTTATTTCCGGACTCACGGAATGCTTCCACCACCTCTAATCTCTTGATAATTCGCGCGCGCTTCTGCCCAGTCGCGTCGGCGAGCTCCGCCTGCAAGTCCGCAGAATCCTTCTCGAGATCAATCGCATGTAACAGCTCCTGAATGGCCTCTGCGCCCATACCCACCCGAAAACCATTACCGTACTGCTCTCTCGCCTCCTGGTATTCTCCTTCCGATAACACCTGTTTGTACTGAAGTGCCGTGTTCCCAGCATCCAGCACGATGTAGGAAGCAAAATATAATACCTTTTCCAGAGTTCTCGGAGAGAGGTCAAGAATCAATCCCATACGGGAAGGGATCCCCTTGAAATACCAGATATGGGAAACCGGAGCCGCAAGCTCGATATGCCCCATACGCTCTCTGCGGACACTCGCTTTTGTAATCTCAACGCCACAACGGTCACAGACGACACCCTTGTAGCGGATCTTCTTATATTTACCACAGTGGCATTCCCAGTCCTTGCTCGGCCCAAAGATTTTCTCGCAGAACAGACCATCTTTTTCCGGCTTGAGAGTTCTGTAATTGATGGTCTCCGGCTTTTTCACTTCTCCTCTGGACCATTCATGGATCTTTTCTGGTGATGCCAACCCGATTTTGATTGCATCAAAGGAGATCGACTGTCCTGTCGCCTCTTTATTCATCATTTCTGGCATTTATGACACTCCCTTCTTTGTATCACACCACGCACACAGCCTCCTGAATCATCTCAGTGTGCCCTTGAACACCCTGTAATGCGTGGCGTCGCTTTCTACTCTTCGTCAAGAATCTCGTCGTCTTCCTCGTCATCGAAAAAGTCAGCGTCTTCCTCTTCTATATCAACAAGCTCTTCGTTCTCCGCATCAAATTCTTTCTGGGTGAAGCCCATCTTCGCAAAGGATTCGCTATCTTCAAAGGCGAAATCCTTATCGCCAGAAATAATGGAGTTGAGATCTGTGTTGCCGTACTCGCTGGTCTCCATCAGCTCAACCTCATTGCGATCCTCATCCAGAACTTTTACGTCGAGCCCCAGGGACTGAAGCTCCTTTAAAAGCACCTTAAAGGACTCCGGAATGCCCGGCTCAGGGATATTGTCCCCCTTGATGATCGCCTCGTAAGTCTTCACACGCCCGACAACGTCATCGGATTTGACGGTCAAAATCTCCTGCAATGTGTAAGATGCCCCGTATGCTTCCAGCGCCCACACTTCCATCTCTCCGAATCGCTGTCCGCCAAACTGCGCCTTACCACCGAGCGGCTGCTGAGTGACAAGGGAATACGGTCCAGTAGAACGGGCATGAATCTTGTCGTCTACCAGATGGTGCAACTTCAGATAGTGCATATGTCCGATCGTGACAGGGGAGTCAAACGCTTCCCCGGTACGGCCATCGCGCAACTGCACCTTTCCGTCACGGGAGATGGGTACTCCCTTCCACAGAGAACGGTGCGCACGGTTCTCGCACAAATATTTCATCACACCCTCGTTGAGGATGTCTTTGTATTTCGTCTCAAACGCTTCCCACTCAAAGTTTACATAATCGTTTGCGAGCTCCAATGTATCCTGAATGTCAATCTCTTTTGCTCCGTCAAACACCGGTGTTTCAATGTTAAACCCAAGCGCCTTCGCTGCAAGACTTAAGTGAATCTCAAGCACCTGACCGATATTCATACGGGACGGCACGCCGAGTGGGTTCAATACAATATCCAGCGGGCGACCATTCGGCAAGAACGGCATATCCTCCACCGGAAGGACGCGGGAAACGACACCCTTGTTACCGTGGCGGCCCGCCATCTTATCGCCGACGGAGATCTTCCTCTTCTGCGCGATGTAAATACGAACCGCCTGGTTCACGCCCGGAGACAACTCATCGCCATTTTCTCTGGTAAATACCTTGGCATCTACAACAATACCGTACTCGCCATGCGGCACCTTTAGGGAGGTGTCTCGAACCTCTCTCGCCTTCTCGCCAAAAATTGCACGGAGAAGTCTCTCCTCCGCCGTCAGTTCAGTCTCTCCCTTCGGCGTTACTTTTCCGACCAAAATATCCCCGGCGCGAACCTCCGCGCCAATGCGGATAATTCCGCGCTCATCGAGATCCTTTAACGCGTCGTCACCGACACCCGGAACATCTCTTGTGATCTCCTCCGGCCCCAACTTGGTATCGCGAGCCTCCGCCTCATACTCCTCAATATGGATCGATGTGTACACATCATCCTGCACCAATCTCTCACTTAAAAGGACAGCATCCTCGTAATTGTAACCCTCCCATGTCATGAATCCGATCAGCGGATTCTTGCCGAGCGCAAGCTCTCCATTCTGCGTGGAAGGACCATCTGCAATCACCTCGCCCGCCTCGACACGGTCTCCCTTGAGCACAATCGGTCTCTGGTTGTAGCAGTTGGACTGGTTACTTCTGGAAAACTTCGTCAGTTTATATACATCTCTGGTTCCCTCATCACTCTTGATGACAACCTGATTCGACTCCGAACTTTCCACGATACCAGATTTCTTTGCCACGACGCAGACACCGGAGTCCACCGCTGCCTTTGTCTCCATACCCGTACCCACAACCGGAGCTTCCGTCGTCAGAAGCGGCACGGCCTGACGCTGCATGTTCGATCCCATCAGAGCACGGTTCGCATCGTCGTTCTGCAGGAACGGAATGAGCGCGGTTGCGACAGAAAATACCATCTTCGGCGACACATCCATGTACTCAAACATAGTCTTCTCGTACTCCTGTGTCTCATCCAGATAACGGCCGGATACCGAATTGCGCACGAAATGACCTTCCTCGTCCAGCGCCTCATTCGCCTGCGCCACGTGATAGTTATCCTCCTCGTCCGCCGTCATATAGACAACCTCGTCAGTGACACGCGGGTTCTTGGGATCTGAATTGTCAATCTTGCGGTACGGCGCCTCGATGAAACCGTACTCGTTAATTCTCGCATAGCTTGCCAGAGAGTTGATCAAACCGATGTTTGGCCCTTCAGGGGTCTCGATCGGACACATTCTTCCGTAGTGGGAATAGTGTACATCTCGAACCTCGAATCCGGCACGATCTCTGGAAAGACCTCCCGGCCCCAATGCGGACAGACGTCTCTTGTGAGTCAACTCACCCAGCGGGTTATTCTGATCCATGAACTGAGACAGCTGGGAGGAGCCAAAAAACTCCTTCACCGCCGCAGTTACCGGTTTAATATTGATCAGACTCTGCGGGGAGATCCCCTCCTGATCCAAGGTAGTCATTCTCTCCCGGACAACCCTCTCCAATCTGGACAGACCGATTCTGTACTGATTCTGCAACAGCTCACCCACCGCACGAATACGGCGGTTACCCAGATGATCGATATCATCATCATGTCCGATGCCATACTCCAAATGCATATTGTAGTTGATCGATGCAAAAATATCATCTTTTGTGATATGCTTCGGAATCAAATCATGAATATTCTTACGGATTGCTTCCTTTAGATCCTCAGCGCCAGGATTCTCCTCCATCAACTGTGCCAAAATCGGATAATAAACAAGCTCCGTTATTCCAAGTTCTCTCGGATTACAATCCACATAATGTCGTAAATCTACCATCATGGAGGAGAGCACTTTGACATTTCTTGTCTCCGTCTGAATCCATACATACGGAACGGCCGCATTCTGGATATCGTCCGCCAGAGAGCGCGTCACCTCCACGCCCGTCTCGGCGAAAATCTCCCCGGTTGTCATATCGACAACGTCCTCCGCCAGAACCTGGCCGTTGATGCGGTTTCTGAGTGCGAGCTTCTTATTAAACTTATAACGCCCCACCTTTGCGAGATCGTATCTTCTCGGATCAAAAAACATCGCAGAAATCAGGCTCTCCGCACTCTCGACAGTAAGCGGCTCTCCTGGTCTGATTTTCTTATATAATTCGAGAAGTCCTTCTTCATAGTTGGTTGCAACATCCTTGCCAAAGCTTGCAAGAATTTTCGGCTCCTCGCCGAACAGGTTGATAATCTCCTGATTGCTTCCGATGCCAAGCGCACGGATCAAAACTGTGATCGGCACCTTTCTGGTTCTATCTACACGAACATAAAATACGTCATTGGAGTCTGTCTCATACTCTAACCATGCGCCGCGGTTAGGAATTACTGTACAGGAATACAAAGTCTTACCCACTTTGTCATGAGCAATACCATAATAGATACCCGGAGAGCGAACCAGCTGGCTGACAATAACACGCTCCGCACCATTTATTACGAAAGTGCCCGTCTCCGTCATCAAAGGAAGGTCGCCCATGAATATCTCATGCTCGTTGATCTCATCCGTCTCTTTGTTATGAAGTCTGACCTTAACCTTCAAAGGCGCCGCATAAGTTGCATCTCTTTCTTTGCACTCGGGGATCGTATACTTCACATCGTTCTCACACAATGTAAAGTCAACGAATTCCAAGCTCAGATGACCACTGTAATCAGCGATCGGGGAGATATCATCGAGAACTTCTTTTAAGCCCTCTTTCAAGAACCACTGGTAGGAGTCTTTCTGGACTTCTATCAGATTCGGCATCTCTAATACCTCTTTCTGTCTCGAGTAACTCATACGCATGCCTTTTCCAGCTTCCACCGGACGTATTTTGTTTTTCTCCATTGACGTTTCACCTCCCG
>CAJLGN010000049.1 GCA_905206195.1 uncultured Roseburia sp. | reverse complement strand
ATGGAGGACGTTCTTCAGATTCGCGATGCGCTGGATGAGCTTGCGGCGACGATCTCCTGTGTGCAGATCTCGGGGGAGGAGCTCTCTCATCTGAGAGAGACGATGTATGAGTTTGAGAAATCAACGAAGACCGGCGACGTGAAGCGGATCGCGGAGGCGGATGTGCAGTTTCACGATATTATTTATAAGGCGACAGGAAATCCCAAGCTGGTGATTCTGCTCAACAATCTCAGGGAGCAGATGTACCGCTACCGGGTGGAGTACTTAAAGGATGAGAAGAATTATCCGATGCTCGTGAAAGAGCACTGTGAGATCGTGGAGGGGCTGTCCAATAAGGACAAGGAAAAGCTGACGGCGGCGATGCACAAGCATGTGGAGAATCAGGCTATGGCGGTCAAGGCGATCATCCGGGAACAGGAATAACGTGAATAGGATGTTTGAAAATGGAACAAAATAACAGGGACGGGCGCGGGCGCCTGCCCCTGTTTTTGTATTTTGGCGGGAGGATTCTTTTTTGGGGCGGCGCTGCGCGGAAGGGGAGGGAAGATGGCGGAAAAGACTGCAATCAGCAAAAGCATCAGTGAGAATGTCGCACATATGGAGGCGCTGTTTTCGACCTGTGATGATATCAAGAAAAAACAGATGAAACTGGGAAAGAACAAGGACGTGTCGTGTTACCTCACCTTTATTGAGGTGGCGGTGGACATGAGAAATTCTGCGCTTTTAGAGCTGTTAAAGTATCTGAGGGGACTGGGGCGCGAGGAGATTCAGCAGGCGCTTGCGCAAAATGCGCTCGGCCTCTCCGACGCGACCTATTTTAAGACCATCGAGGAGGCGGCGGACGGCGTTCTCACGGGGGAGGCGATCCTCTTTGTGGACGGGTTCGACCAGGCGGTGAAGATACCGGACGACGGCTATCCGAATATGGGGGTCAATGAGGCGGATTCCGAGAAGGTGGTGCGCGGTTCCAATGAGGGGTTTACGGATTCCGTGAAACAGAACGCGGCACTGATCCGAAAGCGCATCCGCAGTCCGCAGGTGAAGGTCAAGCAGAAAAAGCTCGGCGTGCGCTCGAAGACCAATGTCTACCTGGTGTACATGGAGGAGCTTGTGTGCCCGGGGCTTCTGCAGGAGATTGAGCGCAGGCTCGAGGGGTTTGTGATCGACGGCGTTTTGGACAGCGGTGTGATTGAGCAGCTGACGGAGGAGAAATGGTACTCCCCGTTTCCGCAGTTTCAGACGACAGAGAGGCCGGACCGCGCGGCAATGTCCATTTTGGACGGGCGCGTTGTGCTGTTGTCGGACAACTCGCCGGTGGGGCTTTTGCTGCCCACAGACTATAACTCTTTCATTAAGACCAGCGACGATTATTACAACCGGTGGGAGATAGCGAGTTTCGAGCGGCTTTTGCGCTATGCGGCGTCCTTTTTTGCGATGACGCTTCCGGGATTTTATCTGGCGGTGACGAATTTTCACACGCAGATTTTACCGACGACACTGCTTTTGTCCTTTGCGGATGCCAGAAGCGGGGTGCCGTTTCCGGCGGTCATTGAGCTTTTGATCATGGAGCTGTCGTTTGAGCTTTTGCGGGAGGCCGGGGTACGCCTGCCGGGGGCCATGGGAAACACGATCGGAATTGTGGGGGGGCTGATTATCGGGCAGGCAGCGGTGGAGGCCAATCTGGTCAGCCCGATCGTGGTTATCGTCATATCCTTCACAGCGCTTTGTTCGTTTGCAATACCGAATGAGGAGTTCGCGACGGCGTTTCGGCTGCTCAAATTCTTTTTTATCGGAATTTGCGCGTGGCTCGGCTTTTTTGGAATGCTTGCGGGAATGCTTGCGGTGCTGATTCACCTCTCCCATTTAAAGAGCTTTGGTGTTCCCTACCTGATGCCGCTTGTGGGGGCCGATATCAACGATTATGAGGATGAGCGGGATTTCCTGTGGCGTATGCCGCTTAGACGGCTGTGGAGGCGACCGATTTATGCGAGAAAAAATCATCGGAGAAAGCTCAAGATTGATGGCCAGATGCGGCGGGATGTGGGGGAGAGAAAATAAAAAGTAAAGAGAGGAACATCGCATGTTTTCGGAAAATAACAGGATATCGGCGCGGCAGGCATTTCGGCTGCTCACCTATGATCTGTTGGGGCTTGGCACGCTCTTGCTCCCCCGGTTTTTGGGGAGACAGGCGGGCAGGGACGGCATCTTTTGCATCGCGATCGGCATTGTGGCAGGTCTGCTCTATCTAAAGCTCCTGCAGTGTGGTATGGCAGATATGCAGGTCGAATTTCCGCTTTATCTGGAGCAGAAGCTCGGCAGGATTGGAGGGCGGATCATCCAGTTGGCCTACATGATCTATTTTGTGCTGTTGGCGGGCTATGTGGCGTATATTTTTGCGGATGTCGTTCTGGCAGATCTTTTGCGGGGGGAATCTTTTTATCTGGTGCTTGGCATTCTTCTGGCATTGACTGCTTACGGGATCTGGGGTGGCGTCGAGGGGCGGGCGAGAGTTTATGAGATACTATTTTGGTTTCTTATGATACCGCTGTTTTTGATGTTACTGTTCGCGGTGGATGAGATACAGATTGATTACTGGGCTCCGGTGTTCACGGCGGAGTTTGCCGGGGTGGCGGGGGGTGGCTACGATGTATTTCTGTTTTTGTCGCTCGTCTTCCTCCTTTTATTTCTGGGCGGTTATGTGCAGAAGAAGGAGGCGCTGCTTGCGGCCGGGAGGAGCGCTCTGCTGTTCTCCGGGGGAGTCTACGCAGCGCTGTACCTCATTCTGCTTGGAATTTTTGGCCCGGATGCACTGGGGCGGATGAATTACCCTGCAGTCACGCTGATGAGCACGGTAAAAATATCCGGCGGGTTCTTGAAAAGAACGGACGCGTTCATGTTTGCAATCTGGTTTTTTACGCTCTATGCGCTGTTGAACAGCTGTGTGTTTTATGCGGGCAATGTTCTGGCGCGCCTGTCCGGCAATTTGTGCGAAAAAATGCAGGGGCAGAAAAAGGAGAGAATGGCAGCGCTTGTAGCGTTGATCCCGGTGTGCGCTGCCGCGTGCTGTTTCTACCAGAGCCGATCGCAACTCATGTGGTATGAGTCGTTTTTGCGGTGGGTCGGAACACCGTTTTTGGTGGCGGTTCCGCTGCTGCTTGCGGTGTGCAGATTGTGCTCCGGGATAAAATGGAAACGCGGGGCAAAACGCACTGCTTTGATCCTTCCTCTTGTACTTTTGGCTGGCGGGGTGCTCTCGGGCTGCCAGACAGCGGAGCTGGAGGACAAAAATTTCCCGATTGAGCTGGCGGTACAGAAGCCGCAGAATTTTGGCGGGGCGTGGCTTAAGACCCAGGGAGCGGGAAATCGAGTCATTGATTACAGGCATCTGAAGGTGCTGATTTTGAGCACACAGCTGCTGGAGGATGCGTCGGCGATGGATGAATTTTTGGATTTCCTCGAGGAAAAAAATGAGGTGCCGCGCAATACGTACGTGGTGGCGGCAGAGGACGGGGAGGCAATTTTAAAGCTTCAGAAGGAGCTGGGAGAGTCCGTCGGAAATTATCTGGAGGAGCAGTTTGAGAATGTTTCCCAGGTGAAAAAGCAGGCCTACCCAACGATCGGGATGCTGTATCAGGAACAGGAGAATCGGCTGGAGACACTTTTTATTCCCTGTGTGTCCGAGGAGGAGGGAAAGCCGGTGATCAGAGAGTACCGTGTGTGGAAGCGCGGCAAGTGCGCAGAAACTGTGGACAGTGAGACGGCTCTGCTCGCCTTTTTTTCCGGGAATCGGATGGATGACTATACGTTGCCCATTCAAGGCGGGGGAACAGTCAGTCTTTTTGCACCCCGCAATGAGATCATATTTCGCGAGGGGCAGGGAAAAAGGCAGATTGTGGTGAAGGTGCGGTGCAGCGGAATGGTCGCGGGGGGAGGATTTCTCCTGGGCGACGGGGGAAGTGGTTTGGGCGGAAGCCAGGAGGAGCGAAGACGGAGGCAGGAGGAGACTGAGCTTGGGCGGCAGATAGAAGCGTATATGAATGGGCTGGCACAAAGGACCCTCGTGGAGCAAGAGATCGATGTGTCCAACAGCTATCGAAAGCTCGGTGGACAGCGGCGGGACTGGTATGAGGAGTACCGGACTTGGGGTGCGGAATACGAGCGGGATATGGAAATTGTGTATGAGGTTGCGGTGGACTGGGTGAATTTGTGAGGATTTGCCGGCAAAGGAAAGTATTAATTGCGTGATGGCAGAAAGAGGGAGCAGTTAAAATGAATAAAATTTAAATACGGGTGATTTCAGAGAGTCTGAGAAGCCGGATTGCGGGGCTTCTCAGACTTTTTCTGTGCGGAATTTAAAATATGGGGAAATGGAGTTTGGGGGACAGAGTTGGATTTTTGGATAGTTGAGCAGGAGGATTTTGATTGAATCAATCATATTTTATGGGTGAGGATGAATATATTATTGTGAGACAAGGCAGACAAGAAAGGAGTAAATGCTTATTGACAAATATCGGAAAATCCAAGATAATAAAAACGAAATTTTAATAAAAATAACGAAGAGGGGGGAATAACATGAAGAAAAGGATGTGCAGATTGAATAAATTGTTGTGCTTAGGATTAAGTGCTCTGGTCATGTTTGCCAGTGTGCTGATGAGCGGAGGGGAGGCTTGGGCGGCAAGTGGCAGCTATAGCGCAGAGACATTGGCTGAAGCAGCGGGACAGGCATTGTCCGAACGCATTGCAGAAAAGGGGTTGGATGCGTTTGAAAATTCTGCGCTCTTTCAGAAATTTGAGGGTAATGATCAGCAATTTGATGGGACAAAGGTTATTCCTATTGCGGATGAAACGACAATTGCAAATGTAAGCGGGGTAAATACAGGATCAATTATCTTCCGATTCAAAGTGGCGGGTGGAAACAGCGCTAACGCAGTTCTTTTGGGGGCAAAGGGTGCGTCCGGTGCGGCAAATCTGTCCTTCCAGAATAATTGTTCGTCATTTTTTATGAATCCAGCAGGAAATGTGAAAAATTTCCGCTTTGTGATGAATCACACACAGGCATCCTGGCCGGTTGATTTTGAAGATAATGAATGGCATTGTGTAGTACTGAGCAGCAATGATTCAAAAGCGCTGCGGCTCACCATTGATGGCACAGAAGTGTGGAACAACACAAGCCCAGAAAATAAAGGATTATTGGGTACAATGGCTGCGATGGAGCAGCTGACGATCGGTGGCCATTTGGATGGAGAGACAAAGGAATACCCGTTCAAAGGTGAGATTTCACACATTATTGTCACAGACGAAGCTGTGAGCGATGAAGATGCCATTAAAGTTTCCAAAATGGGCTACAGCGGCAGTCATCTGGGGACTCAGATTGGTGCCATGTTCAACACAGCGGTGGACAATTCCTGGGTGTTTGTAGGCGGCTCAGCTGTGGCGGGTGGTTTCGATCAGGTGCGCGGGGCCCGCAATTACATTGGAGAATTTGAAGAGTACATTCGCTGGAAACACGGAAACACAGAATATGGGAAACAGCGCTATACAATTAACAGCGGAAAGAATGGTCGGACACTGGCGGATATCGTTGCAAACTGGGATACAGCGGTAGCGGCATATCAGCCCAAAGCGGCGGCGTATTTCGTGGGAAGTGAAGATTACGCTGCCGGCGCAGATGCGGCGAAAATTACAGAGTTTAAAGAAAATCTGAAAAGTTTTATCGATCATGCGCTCGCGTTAAAAGCAAATACTGGATTCGCGGTGATCCAGAAACCTTATGCGACGACAGATCCTGCGAAAAACGCGGTGATTGAAGCATATTGTGGCGCGGTTGATGCGGTGGCAGAGACATATGAGAGCCAGGAAGCGGGCCAGCGAATTGTCGTGGTGGATCACTATGGACAGACCAAGGACGCAGCGGGCTGGAGCGACAAATTAAATGCGGATGGGACACTCAATAAAAATGGGCATCTGGAAATCGGAAGGCAGCTTTGTCTGGCGACAATCAAAACAGCCGATCGTTATCCACAGGATGTATTCTCGAATTTGGATTTGGTGGAAGAGACGCAGTGTGAAACATACATGGACATTTCCCCTGCAATTACGGCCTCAGATAACGGACTGCAGGTATCTATCCCGCAAGACGCCGGAAATGCGTGGAAGTATGAATTGACAATCGGCGGGATGCGTATTGAAGCTTCTGTGGAGGGAAATACATTTACAATCTCAGACTTGCCAAGAGATGCATCTTATGTATTGAAAATTAAGAGCGCAGATGGCAAAAAACAGCTGCGCACGATGAAGGGAACCGTTCTGGAAGGAAGTAAAGCGGTATTAAACAACCAGGTTCTGACGGAAAATCAACAGAGAATTGCCGCAAAAGTGGCAGATGAAACTACGCCGCTGACGTGGCTTTTTGTTGGAGATTCCATTACGCATGCATGTCACTGGACACTGGGATACGATGGAACTGCTCAGACAATGAATAAATATGTCCGGGAGGTTCTCGGCAGAGAAGATGATACTATCATTAATACGGGTGGTTCAGGTGCCACAACGGTGACAACACTGAACAATATCGAATACCGTGTAAAACAGTACAAGGCAGATATTGTCACAATTATGTTGGGCACCAATGATGCCGGCGCATTGAGTACAGATGATTACAAGGCAAAGTTAAAAGAGATTATCGCTGCGGTAAAAGCTGCAAATGGAGACGCCTCTATTATTTTGAGAACACCTACGCCCACCGTTGGGACAAATACAACCAAACGCGCTCAGATCGAAGCGAATATCGAGGCGATGCGATCGGTCGCGCAGGAAGATGCAAGCCTTATTTTTGTCGATCAGTACACGGAAGTAGAGAGCTTGAAAAATACATATAGCTGGTTTGCGAGTCCGCAGACGAAGATCTATGGAAATAATGACTGGCTTCACCCGGGTGCAAATGGTCAGCTGATCATGACGCGCCAGGTATTAAGAGGCATGGGCCTGTGGAATGAAGACAATGCCATCAGTAACCTGTTCTACGATATGCAGATTGCAGAAGACGCGGTGGATGTAACGCCGCAGCTTCAGGTGACTGCGGAGTCTATCAGTGTATCATTGGCGGAGCTGGAAGCGCAGAGCGGCAAGCAGATTGGTTCTGTTACGCTGACAGCCACAGATGTGGACGGCAAGAGTTATACAATGACGGCGGATCAGACTGCAAATGTTGCACAAATTTCAAACTTACCGGGAAATAAGACATATCAGGTAGCTGTGAGCGCATACTTGAGGAATGAAGCGAAAAAGGTTACATTCAATGCACAGTCTAAGACGTTGGGAAGTGTTGATTCTACAGATTAATCCATGAGGACTTGCAGAGTTATCTTGATTAAAAAATGGTATGCGCAAGTCCAAAAGGGGAGAAAAAATAGAAAATCGGAGGTGTTTTCAGGCTTGAGAAAGTCTGGGAATATCTCCGGTTTTTTGTTCCTGCGAAATGAAGCCGACGACAAAAATCCAGACAGTCAAGGGTTTAAGAGTGGAGATTTTTTCGCGCTATTTGCGAAAAAATACGGCTCGTCCCTTGACGGTCTGGATAGTCGGAACGGACATAAAATACCGATTGCCTACGGCGGGGAGATGTGCTATATTGAAGGTGTAAACTAATCGAAAAATCAGGATTTGTTGGGATATGGAGATAAAAATAGGTGAAGAAAAAAATAAAAATTGTGATAGCATTGGCGATTGGATTTGCTATCGCAATGGTGTTGATGAGTGTTGTAATTTATTTTGGATACACCAACGCATATAGCACAGGTGTAGATACACTTACCGTTAAAATACTTGGAATACCTATTTATGAATTAACAAAATCAGGAACAGAGTATGTTGGTAAAACAATAGGTATTTATAGAGTGTGTGAAACTTTTTCTGTAAATAGCTAATAACAGCAAGGTCTTCTATGGT
>CAJLGN010000048.1 GCA_905206195.1 uncultured Roseburia sp. | reverse complement strand
CGGAGCTTACGGGTGCGGTATCCGCTACCGCTACGGCCTGTTTAAGCAGAAGATTCAGGAGGGCTTTCAGGTGGAGGTTCCGGACAACTGGCTCAAGAACGGCTATCCGTTTGAGCTGCGCAGGCCAGAGTACACGTACGAGGTGAAGTTTGGTGGGCATGTGCGCACCCAGTACGAGGCCGATGGACGCATCTGCTTCGTGCAGGAGGGATATCAGTCTGTCCTTGCAGTTCCCTACGATATGCCGATTGTGGGATATGGCAATAATGTGGTGAACACACTGATGATCTGGGATGCGGAGGCGAAGGATGATTTCGAGCTGAGCTCGTTTGACAGAGGGGATTACCAAAAGGCAGTGGAGCAGCAGAATCTTGCCAGAAACCTCGTCGAGGTCCTGTACCCGAATGACAATCATGTGGCAGGAAAAGAGCTGCGCTTAAAGCAGCAGTATTTTTTCGTGTCCGCAAGCGTGCAGCGCGCACTGGCGCGATATAAGAAGTACCACAGCGATATTCACTGGCTGCCGGAGAAAGTGGCATTCCAGTTAAACGATACCCACCCGACTGTGGCGGTGGCGGAGCTGATGCGCATCCTTGTGGATGAGGAGCGGTTGAGCTGGGAGGATGCGTGGGAGATTACGACAAGGACCTGCGCTTATACGAACCACACCATTATGGCGGAGGCGCTGGAAAAATGGCCCATTGAGATTTTCTCCAGGCTGCTTCCCAGAGTATATCAGATCGTGGAGGAGATCAACCGCAGATTCGAGCTTCAGATTCGGGAGCGCTTCCCTGGAGATGAGGGCAAAGTGGCCCGCATGGCCATTCTTCATCAAGGACAGGTGCGGATGGCAAATCTTGCCATCGCCGCAGGCTATTCCGTCAACGGGGTGGCAAGACTTCACACGGAGATTTTAAAGAACGAGCAGCTTCGCGACTTTTACGAGATGTTTCCGCAGAAGTTCAGCAACAAGACAAACGGCATCACACAGCGCAGATTCTTACTGCACGGCAACCCGCTGCTCGCAGACTGGGTGACCGGGCGCGTGGGGGATGGATGGATTACTGATCTCTCACACATCCGGCAGCTTGCGGCGTTGGCGGACGATAAGAAGGCGCAGAAGGAGTTTATGGAGATCAAGTACCGCAACAAGGTGCGCCTTGCGGAGTACATCAAGGAGCACAATGGCATTGAGGTGGATCCGCGCTCGATCTTTGACGTGCAGGTCAAGAGGTTGCACGAATACAAGCGTCAGCTTCTCAATATTCTGCATGTGATGTATCTGTACAATGAGCTGAGAGAGCACCCGGATATGCAGTTTTATCCGCGCACTTTTATCTTTGGGGCGAAGGCGGCGGCAGGTTATAAGAACGCGAAGCTCACGATCAAGCTGATCAACAGTGTGGCGGATGCCGTCAACAATGACAGCAGCATCGGCGGCAGGATCAAGGTGGTGTTTATCGAGGATTACCGCGTGTCGAACGCGGAGTGGATCTTTGCTGCGGCGGACGTCAGCGAACAGATTTCCACGGCCAGCAAGGAGGCGTCCGGAACTGGCAACATGAAATTTATGCTCAACGGAGCGCTGACCATCGGGACGATGGACGGCGCGAATGTGGAGATCATCGAGGAAGTTGGAAAAGAAAACGCGTTTATTTTCGGCATGAGCTCCGACGAGGTCATTGCGCATGAGCGAGACCGCGATTATGAGCCGATGCAGATTTTCAACAGCGATGAGCAGATCCGCAGAGTACTCACGCAGCTGGTGGACGGGACATATTCACAGAATGACCGCGGACTTTACCGCGATCTCTACAATTCTCTGCTCAACACGCAATGTACGCAGTATGCCGACACCTACTTTATTCTGAAGGATTTCCGCTCTTATGTGGAGGCGCAAAAGCGCGTGACTGAATATTATAAAGACCATGAGGCGTGGGCGAGGAGTGCGATTTTGAATGTGGCGCATTCCGGTAAATTTTCATCCGACCGCACGATTCAGGAATATGTGGATGAGATATGGCATCTGGATAAGGTGACAGTTCAGATCGAGAAGTAGTCAAAAAGTTTGTGGTAAATTGTCTAATAGGCGTCATGCTGGGTATCCCCGGTATGGCGCCTTAAATGGATACAAAAGAGATTTGTGGAAGAAAGGAGACCCACAGGAAAAGTATACAAAAATGTAGAATATTTTTTCGTAGAATGTTATTGACAAACTACCTATAAATAGAGTATGATGTGTGGGAAAATAATGTGCGAATTAACTGTTTTTTGACGCTGTATATCCATATGTTTCGTCAATTTATCCAATGGTTGGAGGTTGTCTCCAACACTGCCATTGGATCTTGTGTGAGATGCAAAAAATAAAATGGGGGAGGATGCAGAATGCATAACAAACGAATCGCGCAAAAGATAATTGGGTTGGCCTTGGGTCTTGCTGTGGGGGTGTCAACATTGCCCGTGTGCGCAGGAGGTGTCACATTTGCCGCGCCGGCGGAGAGCAGAGTGCAGGAAAACTCGTTCCAACAAGGCATTGGGGAGGATGAGCCATCGAATTTTGACGGTGGAGAGAGTGACCCGTCCAGCCCAGGAGTGGAGGAAGGCAATATGTCAAACGCTGATGTGGCGGAGGGCAGTCCGCTGGAGCCGAGTGTAGCAGAGGAGCGTGCGGACACTTTGACGCGCGCAGTCACACCACAGAGTGGGCAGACGCTCACTCTGGATGAAGGTAAATACTATATCATCTATGATGCCTATGATGAGAATGGCAATCCGCTGGATTCCACATCTGGAAATGCAAGGCTCATGTTTGATAACGGTGGGAATAATGAAGGATGGCTGAAATACGATAGCGGCTATGCAGGCAGTCAGTCTAGTAAGTATTTGTGGAAGTTTGCCGAGGCGGGAGACGGAACCTACTACATGCGAAGCCAGAGCGCCACGACGGCATTTGGAGTGCTGACACAGGGGGCAAGAGCCAACGGGGGAATGTATGTAATTTCAGATAAGAATGTGAGTCATAAGGGTTCGCCGATGAAGCTTGTTGTCATGGCACAGGAGAACGGCAAGACTTATGTCGCGATTCAGTCCACGGCCTACGAAGATCCGACTTACGGTCAGATGAACGCTGAAAAATACATGACGACTGGGCAAAATTCTTTTGTCACATGGACAGATACAGTCAGCAATACCGACAGAAATGACGGGTGGTGGGTGATTGAGGAAGTGATGGAATCCGATGGAGTGATGGCGGGCGGAGCGGCGGACCGAACGCTTCTGTGGAGAACAAGACCCCTGGATGTGCATTATCGGATTCCTGCCATCGTGACGACAAACAGAGGGGAGCTCCTTGCTGTTGCTGATCATCGATATGATGCTCTGGTGGATATCGGAACCAACTGGCCTGGCTGGAACGGCGAGAATTACAGTGGGTTTGGCTCGATCGGACATCGGATTGATCAGGTCACCAGACTCTCGACAGACAATGGAGCGAGCTGGAGCGGAGAATCGAATCTGACCAGCCAGTATAGCCACCGGGGGGATGCGTCGAGCAAAAAGCTCGCCAATGGCTACGGAGATCCTGCTGTGGTTGCGGATCGGGAAAGCGATAAAGTATTAATTTTGACTGTGGGCGGCTCGTATGGCTTTATGCAAGACAATAGTGGATCGGTTTCGATGCTGTCGGAGGACGGTGGAAAGACCTTTGGTGCACCGATTGCTCTGGGCGGAAGGACGACAGGTACAGGCGCCACGGATGTAATGAATTATACGAGTGGACTCTATGCGCTAAAAGACAAGACGGTATATGATTGGAAATCCATGTTTTTTACCTCGGGAAGAGTGATGCAGTCCAGGTATATCAAGGTGGGGGACTTCTACCGCATTTACGCAGCGCCGCTGGTCAGAACACCTAAGGGCAACAATAACTGGGTACTCTACTCGGATGATTTTGGGAAGACATGGGACCTTTTGCCGGGGGTGGCGATCGCAAACGGGGATGAGGCGAAGGTGGATGAGCTGCCGAACGGCAGCGTAGTCATTACCAGCCGGGTTGCCGGAGGTCGAATGGTCAATGTATTTACCTACGATGCCTCTGATCCCACCTATGCAACGGGAAAATGGGGAAGGCAGGAGAAGCTTGGGATAGGGCACAGCACGAATGCTACAAATGGAGAATTGTACATTTTGTACGCGAAGAACAACGAGAGCGGGGAGTATGGTTATCTGGCTCTGCAAACTTTCCCGTCCGCTGAAAATGGAACGAGATCGGAAGTGCGGATATTCTACAAATGGCTTGATCCAAAGACCAGCACCCCGGCGGAGTTTGCCGGTGGGTGGAGTAAGGCGAACAGCTATGTGTTGCAGCAGTATTGGAGCGCTTATTCAGTCATGACGCTTCAGGGGGACGGCAAGATTGGCGCACTGTGGGAGGAGAGCGACAGGCAGTATGATATCGTTTACCAAGCGATTGCGCTCAACGATCTCACAGGAAGTAAATATTCTATCGGTTTCCCGCGGGGAATCGGCTCCAAGGACACCCCTTATGTGGCGACTACAGAGGCTGAGGCGAGGGCCATACTGGACACCTACGCAAAAGAAAAGGTGAACTGGAGCTTTGAGGGGAAGGCTCTTGCTTATGTAACGCCACAGGTGGGGGCGCTCAGTGAGAATATTCAGGTTCAAGCTGGTCAAAAGCTGGGTGTTGCGAAGCCGGCAGTGACCAACCGCCTCGACACGACCGAGGAGGGCTGGGAGATCAAGCTGCCCGGTGGAGAATGGAATCGTTTTGACATAGACGGTGCAGTGGAAGAATCTCACGGGGGAGCGAAGCTGCGCTATGTGGTGAAGAATGCCTACACGGCGGGATACAGCACGGAAACGACCATAAATGTTGCCGAAAATGATCATTAACCTCCTGCCGTCGGCGGGGTGTAGCGGTAGTTGAAATGGGCTGTCGCAAAATGCTACATCAACCTACAATTTCTATCCAGTTTTTATGAGAAAGCCGAGGTGAAGTTCGCGCCCGGACGTTGCTTATAGAAACTGCACAGAAGTTGAGGATGAAATTTGCATTTTGCGACAGCCCTTTGTATTTTCATAATTTTAGCATGAAAAATTTTTGGATCAAGAGTATTTTGCCGAGAATATGGGACATTGAAAGCTTTCTTTCAACAAGCTCATGAAGCCCGCACGGCGCATTGAATCATGCGCATGTATAAGACTTTATAGCGTCTACCGATTCATCTCCATCTGAAATTCGGAGGTGTCCTGGTGCTGTGCGATGATAGCATCGATCTCCTCGAGATCGGTAAAGATGATGTCTCCGATGACGCTGTGCTTGATGGCGGCCATCGCGTTGCCGTACTCCAGCATCCTCCGGCAGTCGTTGTGTTTTAAGTAGCCGGAGAGTGCGCCCGAGACATAGGCGTCACCGCTCCCGATGCGGTCGATGACATCGATGTTGTTGTAGGGGGTCTCCCGGTAGTGAGAGTTCTCCTTTGCGGAGTAGATGATGGAGGTAAAGTCGTGTTTTTTTGGCGTCACCACGGTGCGCTCGGTGGAGGCGACAACGGAGATCGGATAGTCCGAACAGAAGGATTTTTGGATCTCTTCAATCGTTCCCTTTTTGCCGAAGGTCAGGCGGGCAGTGTCCGCGGAGCAGAAGAAGATATCCACGCAGGGAAGAATGGATTCGATGCATTTTCTCGCCTCCTCACCGCTCCAGAGGTTGGCGCGGTAATTGACGTCGAGGGAGATCAGGGCGCCCTGTTCCTTGAACTTTTTCATGCACTGAATCGCAAATTTCTGCGCGTTGCCGCCGAGTCCCAGGGTGATGCCGCTAGTGTGGAACAGGCGGGTGTTGTAGAACATGGTCTCAGGCACATCTGTGATTTGAATGTTGTTGATGGAGGAGTGCTTTCTGTCGTACACAACGCGCGGCTTTCTCGGATAGGAGCCATACTCGTAGTAGTAGATGCCGACGCGGCTGTCGTCGGAGTAATCCGAAATCAGATAATTTTCGCTGACGCGGGATGCGTTGAGCTGGTTTTTGATAAAGGCCGCCAGCAGGTTGTGCGGAATCTTGGAGATAATAGCGGTTTTTAAGCCGAGCTGTCCGATTTCGGACGCGATGTTCAGCTCCGCGCCGCCCAGATGCTTCATGAGAGTGTCCCCCTGCGCGAGCCGCTCGTTGATGGGGGTGGAGAGCCGCAACAAAATCTCTCCCAGTGTGATGACATCATATTTGCGATCCATACAAAATCCTCCTCTGAATTAGTTTCCGCGCACAAAAAATAGAATATAACAGGTATTTGCTGGCACAATGTGCAGTCATACCGGAATCTGCACAACAGCAGACATTTCTCACAAATAGAATGGTGGTTCGCATTATAAAATTATGTTCTGCAATATGAACCTTTGTGGATTTATTATACAATAAAATGAAAAAATAGAAAAGCAAAAATATAGGAAATAATTTTGAGATTTTGGAGAAAAATAAAAACATGTTTGACATTCTGAATTTCAGTGATATAATGCAATCATATAAAATGAAACACAGTTTTGTATTATGAAACGATTTTAGGAGGACGAAATAATGGCAAAGAAAGTCGTTACATTTGGAGAGATTATGCTTCGTCTCGCGCCGGAGGGATATTACCGTTTTGTGCAGGCGACATCTTTCGGCGCTACTTACGGCGGCGGAGAGGCGAACGTTGCGGTGTCCCTGGCAAACTACGGGATGGAGGCGAGCTTCGTCACAAAGCTTCCGGCTCACGAGATCGGACAGGCCGGAGTGAATGCGCTCAGACAGTACGGTGTGGACACATCGGGCATCGTGCGTGGCGGGGACAGAGTCGGCATCTATTTCCTGGAGAAGGGCGCGAGCCAGAGGCCATCCAAGGTGGTCTATGACCGCGCGGGCTCTTCCATCGCGACGGCGACGAGCGCGGACTTCGACTGGGATAAGATTTTTGACGGCGCGGATTGGTTCCACTTCACTGGAATTACACCGGCACTCGGCGACAATGTGGCGACAATCTGTCTGGAGGCCTGCAAGGCGGCAAAGGAGAAGGGCGTCACGGTAAGCTGCGACTTGAATTACCGAAACAAGCTTTGGTCCAAGGAAAAGGCAGGGCAGGTGATGGGGGAGCTCTGTAAGTATGTGGATGTGTGCATCTCCAACGAGGAGGACGCGAACGATGTATTTGGCATCAAGTCCGAGGGCACGGAGGTGACTGCAGGTGCGCTGAACAAAGAGGGCTACAGAGAGGTTGCCCAGAAGCTGACGGACCGCTTTGGATTCAAGAAAGTTGCAATCACCTTAAGAACCTCCATCTCCGCAAATGATAATCGCTGGGCTGCCATGCTCTACGAGGATGGGCACAGTTATTTCTCCAAAGAGTATCTGATGCACATCGTTGACCGTGTGGGTGGAGGAGATTCCTTCGGCGGCGGACTGATCTACGCATGCTTGCATGACTACGATCCGCAGGCTGCCATCGAGTTCGCGGTAGCGGCGAGCTGCCTAAAACACTCCATCGAGGGTGACTTCAACATGGTGAGTGTTGACGAGGTGAAAAAATTAGCTGGCGGCGATGCTTCCGGGCGTGTCCAGAGATAGTTATTTTTGGGGTGCGGCCAAATGTATGGCAGACCCCCGGTGATTGTACGTAATTCCTTCCAAAAAATATCATATAGTAAGAGGCTGCGGAAATTCCGCAGCCTCTTTTTCAGACCGATCAGGGGATGACTTTTGGAGAATGAAAGCCCAAGTGTGCTAAGGGAGGAGGAAGTACGCAGTGGAACAGCAAGGGCTAATGAAAATAAAGAAAGTGAACGATATATAGAAAAGAACATGGCAGACCAAACATGAAAAGAAAAGAGACGGATGCAGGAGGAGAAGGTATGGCGATAGCGGGAGTTGGTGTGGGGAGTGGATCGGGGCAGCCGTATTTTTGCCCGAAGAAGAGCGGGGAACGGACGGCGATTGACGGAAGCTTTCTGGAGAA
>CAJLGN010000047.1 GCA_905206195.1 uncultured Roseburia sp. | reverse complement strand
CTGTGATGCCCTTCTCCGCAAAAATATCGATGATCTTGCCCACCGAGAGCACATCAAACCCCGCCTCCACAAGCTGGTCGAGCATCGTCACTTTCGGCGGCTCTAAGGAGTAGTCATGTCTGCGGCTCGTCCTCTCAAATTTTCCTGCCTCCCCGGTAAAAGGCCGCGCGATGACACGCCCCACACCGTGCTCCCCCTGAAGCATATCCCGCGCGATCTGACAGTACTCATACAGGGTCTCAATCGGCACGATATCCTCGTGTGCCGCCACCTGAAACACGGAGTCCGCCGATGTGTACACAATCAGGTCACCCGTTTTCAAGTGCTCCTCCCCGTAATCCCGAATGACATCCGTGCCGGAATACGGCTTATTGCAGATCACTCCCCTGCCCGTCTTTGTGCAAAATTCATCCAGAACCTCCTTGGGAAATCCATCGGGATAAGTCGGAAGCGGCGTCGGTGAAATAACTCCTGCAATCTCCCAGTGCCCGATCGTGGTGTCCTTCCCCTTTGACACCTCCTTCATGCGCGCAACCGCGCCCGCAGGCGCCGCCTCCTTCTCCCTGATATCCACCCCGTCAATATTGAAAAATCCAAGCTTTCTCATATTCGGCATGGAAAAATAAGGGCTCGTGGAAGCCGCCTTTATCGTGTTGCTCCCGGCATCGCCGTAGTCCGCGGCATCCGGCATCTCCCCGATTCCCACGCTGTCCAATACAATCAAAAATACACGCTTCATACTTTATCCTCCCGCACTTTATCTTCCAACTGCTTCTGTGCTATTAGAATATACTCTAACTGCAATAAAATCAAGTAAAATCACAGGGCAGAACACACCTACACCATCTCCCCCATCTCCGGCCAGATCTCGCGGATTGCCTGCTCCCAGGCAGCCTCCGGGAAATCGGGCCACACCGATGTGCCCTCACAGATTGCCTCCACCCGGCGCAGCACTGCAGATGACTTGTCCACTCCGGTTTTTATCGTCTCCCTCGTCATGCGCGCCCAGGAGGGCGCCATCGCATTTAATCCGCTCTCCTCGCACTCACGCATCACCTGTCCCACATCGTACGATACCCGCAGCAGCTCGCTCTCCCATCCCGTCTTATCGCCCCTTAAAATCGCAAACTGCGCCCTTCCATCATAATACCACGGCACGCCCACAGAACCCGGATTGATGATATGCTTTCCCCCGTACTCTCACGCCTGCTGGATGTGCGTGTGCGCGCACAGTAGATAATTCTCCGGAAGGACAGTGAGGATTCGCTTTGTATTTTCCTCGCCCTCCCGGAGCAGTTCTCTCGTATCATCAGGAGAACCGTGACAAATCCGAAGTGGCGGGCAACCTGCATAACGCACCACCGCCTGCTTGGGCATAGATGTAAAAAGATGTAAAAAATGCAAGATCTCTCCCCGTCAGGTTCTCATAATTATATAGAAGAGATCCCAACGCAGAGCCAGGTTTCCAATTCTTTTCTTCACTTTTGTCATAATCCAGTACCTATTCTTCCCGGTTTCCACAAATAAAAACGCAGTCATATGTTTCTTCCAGTTCGTACAACAGCTGCATCGTCCTCTGCGGATATGGGCAGTCGCTGATATAATCTCCCAGAAAAATAAATTTCTGCACACCTTTTTCCAGCGCCAGGCAAATGCACGCCTCAAATGCGACGTGGTTGTTGTGGATGTCCGCGAGAACCGCAATCTCCGTCATCTCATTTCCGGATCCTCCAGACTCCTTTGCCAGAAACTGCATCATAAGATCATAATTCCCCACCTCGTGCGGAAACGTACAGTGCTCACACGACTTAACAACTGATGCCACGCGCCGCACGCCATCCGCAGATAACCCAGATGCATTTTGTGTAGCAAAACGGCCCCGGGGTTCCCGCCGGTGCCGCATTCTGTCGCATTCTGTTTTATTTCCACATATTCCGGATCTCCCGGGCAATACTCCCTCCCATAAAGCGGACAGTAGCAGAACAGACAATTCAGCTCCTCCACACTTTCATGGCAGGGATAATATTCACAGTCCTTATTTACAAAAAAACGATATGTATTCTTCATGTGCACTCCATTTCTGCCTAAATCGCTCTCACAGAAAATTATAGCAAAAAGCATCTCTTCTGTCTATTCTGTTCCCGTCTCACCGACAACAATCGGTGTGATCACAATTTTATCCGCCGCTATGTTGGTCTTGCGCTTGACGATGTCCTCCACCTGTGCGCGCTTTGCGTCTGTCACCTCACCCATATTCAAAACAACATCACAGCTCTCCTCCGTGATACTCACCACCACATCGGTGAACCCCTTGGCCTCGAGGAGCATCTCCGCAGCCGCCTCCCGCTCCGTCATGTCCGTCATGGCAATCATCTTATTTACCGCATCCTGCTTTAGATTCTCCTCGAGTGCCGTATTGTTTACAATCTCAAGCAGCGCCTCCTTATTCTTGGACCGAATCTGTTCCCGGTTGAGCTTCATCTCCGCCGCATAGTCGAGATTTCCAATTGTCGTGCTTGTGAGCACTGCCTCCCCTGGATTATCCACGCCGGCTGCACCGGATCCGTCCGTCGCCGCAGCCGCCTTCTGCGCCGTCACATCTGTCGCATTTGCTGCCGCCGCATCCGCTGTCTCATCCACAAGGGCGAGCTCCTCCCCCGTCCCCTCGTCCGTAAATATCTCCTCACCGATTAGAGAATCTTCATCCGATATATCATATGTGTCCTCCAGGGCATCTGCGCTCACCTGTGCGGCGAGCTGTTCGTCCCCGATGTTATTATTCATGTAACTGAAATATCCAGCTACCGCAATCATAAGTGCCAGCGCTGTAATGACCAGCTGATTCTTCCGAAATATTTTTTTCACGTCTATTCCTCCTTGGAACCCATCTTAACTCCCTTAATTCTATGCGCCTCCACCGGCAATAATGCCTTTACAGATTCTGAAATATTAGAAATAACTACAGAGTTTCCACCTCCCTCCGCCACCACCACAACGCCCTCCACAGTCGGCAGCTTCTCCTTTTGTATATAGGGATAAGATTCACCCCCTCCCTCTAAGTACACAGTCTGCTCCGATTTCGTGTTCTCCGAGATCATCCTGTTTCCACCCGCGCCGTCACTCTCCGAAGTGACTGTCCCGCCTGCCGTCACATCCTTTTCCACCACAGACTCCCCCGCATCTGAAACTGTCACCATCACCTTGACGCGCCCCACCCCCTCCATCTGTGAGAGCACTCCCTCCCATTTCTCCTCCAGATACACAGCGTACGCCTGTCCTTCGCCGCACATGTTTTTATTTCCTGCGCCAGCTCTCTGACCGCCGTTCCTTTGCCCCTGCTCCTCCCCAACACTGTCTGCCGTACGCTTGACCGGCGTCCTGGTTCCAAATGCCCCTCCATTGTCCGTCTGCCCACCCTCTTTTTTCCCGTCCGAAAACGGCACTGCAATAACCAGCAGAAGAACTCCCACCAGTGCCAGCACCACCCAGTCACTTTTCTTCCGCTCTTTCCATCTTCCAATTTCTAATATTTTCTTCCATTGCTGCAACATATTTCCCCCTATCCCGCTCCCGCACCATGAATCTCGATCTGTGACGCATCCAGCCTGTAATAAGCGGACAAATCCTGTCTCAGCCCGGCATAGACCGCATCCGGCTCTCCCCCCTCCTCCTCACGGAGCCCGACCTCCCTGATGACAATCCGCTGCTCCTTTTCCCCCGTAACCCACAGCTGTATCCGCTCCACCTCATAGTTCCCGCTCATATCCACTTTGGTCTCCTGCGACACAAACCCATGCGACCTTACAATCTCCTCCACATCCAGCGCTATGGCATTCTCATACTCCTGTCTGTAATAATCCGCGTGGAGATATTCCATCCGCTCCATGTCCCGCGTCATCTCAGAAAGTCCGCCCACAAATTCTTCATACGCAATCAACTCCAAAAACTTTTCGCTGTCACAGACGATAGACAGCACCGGGGAGAGCACCCCAAACACCAGGATCAACTCCGCAAAAAATCGGATATATTTCTGGTAGCTCCCACCGGGAGGAAGATATAATAACAGTGCCAAAAGCACAAACAAAACCACAAAGCCTCTCACATACGCAAGCATCTCGCTCCCCCTGACACACCGTCATTTCCGTTCACACGACACCGGACGCCGCCGTCGTGAGCGCAACCGTCACAAACAAAAGGGCGATACAGTAAAGCACAAGTTTTAGATACAAGGCCCCACCCTCCGCCATGCCCTTTAAACAGCCCGTGATCCGCCTGTCCGACATCGGCTCAATCACGATCGCCGCCAGCTTATAAAAAAGCGACATTCCAAGCAGTTTTAGCACCGGCATCACTCCCAGCAGGATGAGGAGAATGAGAGCAGCCGCCCCCACACAGTTTTTAATCAGTATACCCGATCCAAGGAGCAACTCCCCGACCCCATTTAAAACCGTTCCGACTCCCGGTATAAAAGATGCCGCTCTTGTGATCGTCCCGCCGACCAGACGGTCTTTCGCCGGAGAGACGATGGTCTGTACCACATTCAGCCCCAAAACGAGGATTCCCGCCGTCTTCATCCCCCAATTTGCGGCGCTTTTCAACAGTTCCGTGAGATTCTGAAATTTTTCATCCTCAAAAAAATGATTGAACAATTCCAGAATGATATAGATGTGGATGACGGGCATAAGCACCTTCAAAAAAAGCCACTGAATCAAATAAATTACAAGAAACGCCAGCTGATAAAACCCCGCTGATGTCTCAACCCCAGCCGAGAATACCATGCTGATACAAAAAGTTGGAACCAGCGCCTTCATAAAATTCACCCCGGATCCAAGCGTCTCCTCCACAATCGTCCCGTACATGGAAAATGACTCCAGCAGCATCACCGCCAGGATGCAATAGACGAGTAAAAAACAAATCTCAGATATGTAGGCGGAGCGAAACGCCCCCGAAAAATTGCGAAGAACCGCAAAGCCAACCGCGAGAAACACGACCTCAATCATAATCTTTCGGTTCTCGGAAAGTTCAAAAAACAGCGCGTCCCCCGCCCATTTAAAAATCCTGGTGTAATCGAATCCCCCGATTCCGTCTGCGAGCAGCTCTCCGACCAAATCGGAAAAAAGATATTTTTCCGCTCGCCCCTGAAAAATCTGCGTCTCGAGAAGCGCGTCCAAATCCGTGAAGTCCAGCTTTTCGAGCCAGATATCCAGATAGGAATTCACTGAATCCTCAGATGAAGTTCCCCCTTTTTGCTCCCTCTGCCTCTGCGCCGCCTGCACATCCTGCCCGCCAAGCAGTGCAAACAGCAGACAAAATGCGCAGACCGCCACCGCAAACCAATTTACTTTTTTCATAAAAAACTCCCTATCGTCTCCAGAAACGCATTCAAAACCGGAACGCTCACTACCAAAATCGACAGTTTTGCAAAAATTTCAATCTGGTTCGCGATCACCGCATAACCTGCATCCTTGCAGATATTCGTCGCAAATTCCGCCACGTAGGTGATCCCAACCATTTTGACGACCAGGCCAATATATCTCCCATCGATCATAATCATGCCTTCCAGCCGCCCCGCAAACCCCAAAAGCGTCTCCACCTTGGTCAACAGATAAACAAAAATGCAGATGCACACCCCGATGGCGATCAATGTGCTGTACTCCCCCCGCTCCTTTTTAAAAGGCAGGGCGATGAGCACCCCGGCGATCCCAAGAATTGCGATTCTTATGATATCCATACGACTCCCCCTACAGTGCAAACAGTGATTGTATGGTCTCAAAAAGCTGATGGATATAGGGCACGATCCAGAACAGGACGATAATCAGCCCGGCCAGACTTGTCAGAAAGGCATGCTCCTCCCTGCCGCTGTGCTTTAACACCTGGCTGATCACCGTCACCAGAATCCCAACCGCCGCAATCTTAAAAATCAGGTTTACACTCATCGCTTCTTCGACTCCCTTTCTTTCTGTCCTATCACACAAGCAAAATCACCAGCATCACCCCGCCGAGGACGCTGATGGCCCCATACACCTTCTGCTTTTCCTTCTGCTCGCCTCTCGCCGTCCCAATCAAAAAATCAAGCCGCTCGAGAGACAGTTCCAGATGCCTGCGGTTCTCCTCCACACTTTTTCCAAAAAACGCCTGTCCCATTCCCTCTGCAATGTCCGCCTCCTCCGCGGTGAGATACAAATCTTTCCGGTGTTCTGCGAACACAGACCGCCACACTTCCTCCCCTCTCCCCTCCCGCTTCTCAATCAGACGATCCGCAACCTCCTTACACACAGCGTCAAGCCGCTCATCCCCCGTGCGGATAAAACACCCCAGCAAAATCTCCACCGGCTGCATCGAGCCAGCCGCCGCGTAGGAGATATCCACGAACAGCTTCCGCAGATCATAGAGCAGAGCCAAATGCGCCGCCAGATCCCTCCTTATACTGTACGCTGTTCCAAAACCTGCGACCAACACCAAAATGCTGCCCAATGCCTTTAATATCATAATTCAAAATCACCTGCACTTTCCGACTCATTTTCACCGCTTCCCCAAGCAATCCTCGACCGCGCTCTCGCACAGCATCTCCATCTTGGCATCATAGACTTTTACGCCGCGCGCACCGCCTGGTTCTCGCACAATCTGTATGTACCGGCCAAACATTTCTTTTCCCAGCCCTCCCCGCAGATACGGCTTCTCCCGAAGCTCCCGGACATCGCCCGCATGGATGGTTCCAAGCACCCGGCTCCCAGAAAAGACCGCCTGCTCCACCGCGAGAAAATCCCGCTCCTCCCCCAACTCGTCCACCGCGAGCACCTGCGGCGACATCGCGCGAAGGAGCAGCTGCATCCCCTCCGACTTCCCGCATCCACAAAGTACATCTGTCCGCGGTCCCATATCGTTTTGTGGCACGCCGAGGTGGCACGCAGCAATCTCGGAGCGCTCGTCCACGACGCAGACCTTAAGTCCCGGATGCCCTTCGCTCCCCTCGGAGAGCAGCCGGATGGCATCCCGCAGAAATGTCGTCTTGCCGGCTCCCGGCTCCGACACGAACAGTGTGTTGTGTATGCTTTCCCCGTTTCGGATATACGGCAGGATTTCGCTCGCACAATTCTTTTTTTGATGGGCAATCCGTATATTTAAAAAGGAGATCTGCGCGAGCCCCACCATTTTCCCGCGCTCTGTCACAGCGCTCCCCGCAAGCCCGATCCGATGTCCGCCCTCGATGGTGATGTATCCCTGCCGCAGCTCCTCTTTATATGCATAGAGGGAATAGTTGCTGATGTAGTTGACCATCTCCGCAATGTCCAACACACTCGCGCGGTAACACACATCCGCATCACGACCGTCGCACGTGAGATATCGTGTCCCCGTGTCATAATAAAATTCCACGGGTTGTCCCACCCGCACCCGGATTTCCTCCAGTCCCTCCTGCCACATCGTCTTCGCAAGCGCCTCCCGGATATGCATTGGAAAAATTTTTGCCACGGGAAAAATTTTTTCTACCGACGAAGTCTCCACCGATGGAATACACGTTTTCTCTATCTGCTCCATCCAAACCTTCCTTTCACACTTGGCACAGCTCCCGCATGCACGCAAGGCTGCGTGTCCATTCTGACCATGTTTCATTTTATGACTTGTCTCATTTTTTATGACTGGAAAATGAATGCTATATTTTCTGGATGTCCGATTGTGGACATGGTATAATATAAAAATCAGTGGATGTCCATTGGAATAGCCGAGTGCATGGCACGTGGATGAGAGGAGATGAATCTATGAATCACTTGGGAACCGTTCGGCTGGAAACCGAGCGATTGATTTTGAGACGATTTGCAAAGACCGACATCCCAGCTGCATTTCGCAACTGGATGAGCGATGAGAAGGTGACCACATTTTTAAGGTGGTCTGCCCACCGAGATGTGACGACAACGGAAAATGTAATCAAAGACTGGATACAGTCCTACGAAAAACTCGATTTTTATCAGTGGGCAATTGTCCCAAAAGGCAGTGTGGACGAGCCGATCGGCACCATCAGCGTCGTCGATCAGCATGACCCCATCCGTCGGGAATGTTGTTGGCCGGGGCGACATTCGTGTTGGCGTCTGCCGA
>CAJLGN010000046.1 GCA_905206195.1 uncultured Roseburia sp. | reverse complement strand
CGTAGAGCAGGCACTTTGCCAGATTGGCCCGCGCACCAAAAAACTGCATCTCCTTGCCGATGCGCATGGAGGAGACACAGCAGGCAATGCCGTAATCATCCCCGTGCACCACGCGCATAATGTCATCATTTTCGTACTGGATTGCCGAGTGCCGGATGGAGGTCTCGGCACAGAACCTTTTGAAATTCTCCGGGAGCTGCACCGACCAGAGAACCGTCATATTCGGCTCCGGTGCAGCTCCAATATTATTCAGCGTGTTTAAATAGCGGTAGGACATCTTTGTCACCATCGGTCTCCCGTCCACGCCCATTCCCGCAATCGCCTCTGTGACCCAGGTGGGATCCCCCGCAAAAATATTGTTGTACTCCGGTGTGCGGGCAAACTTTACGCAGCGCAGCTTCATCACAAACTGATCGACAATCTCCTGAATCTGCTGTTCGGTAAACGTCCCCTCCAAAAGATCCCGCTCCGCGTAGATATCCAAAAATGTGGAGGTTCTCCCGAGGCTCATCGCCGCCCCGTTCTGCTCCTTGACCGCCGCAAGGTAAGCAAAATATACCGCCTGTGTGGCCTCCTTTACATTGCTCGCAGGCTTTGAGATGTCACAGCCGTAAATTTTTGCCAGCTCCTTTAGCATCTTAAGCGCACGGATCTGCTCGGACAGCTCCTCCCTCTCCCGAATCACGTCGGAGTACATGATCGTTCTGGTAGAGTTCAGCTGCTCCTCCTTGTCCTCAATCAGACGGTCTACACCGTAAAGCGCCGGTCTTCTGTAATCACCGATGATGCGTCCACGCCCGTATGCATCTGGCAGGCCCGTTATGATATGTGCGGAGCGGCAGGCTCGCATCTCCGGCGTGTAGGCGTCAAACACTCCCGCATTGTGCGTCTTTCTGTGCGTCGTAAAATATGTAACCACCTCGGGGTCTACCTGATATCCGTTATCCTCACATGCCTTTACCGCCGTCCGGATTCCACCGTAGGGCTGCAGTGCGCGCTTAAACGGCTTGTCCGTCTGAAATCCTACGATTTTCTCCCTGCCTTTATCCAAATACCCAGGTCCGTGGGCGATGATCGTCGAAATGATTTCGGTGTCCATATCCAGGACGCCGCCTGCCTCCCTCTCCTGTTTTGAGAGCTCCAGCACCTGCTTCCACAGCTCTGTTGTATCCTGTGTCGGGCCCGTCAAAAAGGCATCATCCCCCTCATATGGAGCGTAATTTTTCTGAATAAAATCTCTTACATTAATCTCGCGCTCCCAGCACCCTCCGCGAAAAGCTCTCCATTCATTCGGCATTGCGTTTTTCATGATTTTCCCTCCTGCTTGACTCTCTTTGACTGTCCCACAGTCACCTCGTCTTTGTCCACATCAAGTTCTCTTCCCGTTATGCCTGTTTGCGCTCATTTCATTTGGGATACCCCGATCCTCTGGAATCAGAGGTCCTAATATAGAATAAGCCGACAGTCCGGGTAGCATTCGCCCAGACGGTCGGCATTGATTCGTTATACTCCACGTGGTTCCTCCACTTGTTCCGTCAGTCATATAACGAGTTGATATTACAACATTTTACCTTATTTTTCAATTAGCAATAATCACCAAAATTCCGCGACATATTTGGGAGACAGCTGCTGGAATCATTTCTCCTCAATCTCAGCTGCGGTGTCCCATCCACTCCTGCTCCCGGAACAACGCATCTACATACGTCACATATTCCCGGATGTGCTCGGTCTTTCGGATTTTTTTGATATATTTTTCCGGCTCTGTAAACCCTCCCGCCAAGTACACCCAAAGTTCCTTCATCTTAAAAAGCACCGGCTTGTCCCCGGACATAACGCCCACGTAGCCATGCAGAAGATCATCGTGGAAAGCGCGGAGGCGCTCCTTTTGCCGCGCTCCCCCGCACGAAAGCGAGGCACTCACCCCCGACACAGCTCCGGCTCCATCCCATGCGCTGCCGTCTCCCGCCGCATCCCTCGCCTCGTCACTCTTTAGACGCTCCGCCCTCCGGATCGCTCCGAGTAACCCGGGATCGCGCAAAAGCCCCCTCCCCAGCATCACCCGTTGCACCCCGGGAAAGCGCTCTTTGATCCGCAGATAATCGTCCACCGTGCAGATATCTCCATTGTAGCAGAGCGGATGTCCGCTTCGCTCTGCCCCCAGCGCAAACGCCTCCAGATTGACTTTATTTTTATAAAAATCCCGCTGCACCCTCGGGTGGATAATGAGTTCCTTCAACGGATATTTTTCATAAATAGAGAGCAGACATTCCCACTCTGCGGGGCTCTCCTTGCCGATGCGAGTCTTTATGGAGATATCCAGCGGGCTCGCATCGAAAATCTCTCCCAGAAAACGGTCCAATTCATCCGGCAATGCCAAAAAACCGGCGCCGCGGTTTTTCGCCACCACTGTGCCCGACGGGCAGCCAAGGTTCAAATTCACCGCGCAATATCCATACTGCCGCAATTCTTTTGTGATACACAGAAAATCCTCCGCTCGGTTCGTGAGTATCTGCGGGACGACATCCATCCCCGCATTGTGCTCCGGCATGATGTCGTTGATCTCCCTGTGGTTTAACTTCTTATTTGTAATGAACGGCGTAAAATATCGGTCTGCACCGCCAAAATGCCTATGGTATGTACCGCGGTAGACATACCCTGTCAGCCCTTCCATCGGCGCCATATAAAGTTTCATTTTTCATCTCCCTTCATCCACTCGTAAATCTCCCTCGTCTCCTCGTCGTTTTCACCGCTCATATAATACTCCGTCCCATCCGCTGTAAAATGTAGAAACACCTCATTCTGCGGGTTTAAAAAGACCTCACATCTCCCCTCATTTCGGATATAGAAAGTCCCTTTTTCAAGGCCCTCCATCCCCGTCCCGCTGACCTTCGACCATTTTGGAAGCGAGGCGATCATCTCAGCATCCTCAATTGTCTCCAGCGGAATCTCGTAAGTAACCCGAAGCTGCTCCGCCGTCAGAACCTGCTCCTCCACCGTCAGACGTATCGGAGTGAACTCCTCCAGAATTATCCATCCGCAGAGAACAGGGATGCAAAGTAAGCCTACCGCACCAAAAACTGTAAATCCCTTGCCAAACGGCGTCGCCAAATTCACCGTCGTCCCAAAGCCTGCACGCCGCTCAACCATCACATGTTTATCCTTCTTATTATAATAAAAAATCCCAAAAATCCAGTGGTCATCACTGTTCTCCACAAGCGAGGCATCTTTCTTCTGTGCATATCGCTCCTCGATACGATTCATTCTTTGCAGTGTCCTCAAAAAAACCAGAAGACTTATTGCCGCATAAATCACGCTTCCCCAGACAAGCATCCCAACATCTATCTGCTCCAGACCCAGTGTTGCGGCGGCAAAGACTGTATATGCCGTGTGCATCCACGCCAGCGTCAGCCAAAGGAAACTCCACGCATTTTTCTTCGCCCGCGCATAGTTTAAATTCACTTCACTGTCCTCGCAGACAACCGCTGTTTTCTGTGTATCCATCCAAAGCGCAATCCAGTAAATAAGGGGTGTGATCGCGGCCAGTGATACGACCATCGCACCGTATGCCAAAATTTCTACCTTCCACGCTTGATACATGCCGACACATGCAGCTGCTACACTGACAAGCATCGGCACTATAAATGACATGAGCCGCACCCGCCTCACCGCTCCCGCCTGCTTCATTTCCACGAGCGCAGCTCCTCCTCCCTCCTGCCGTAAACCCCGCTCTTCCTTCCACACTCTCATCCGCCTGTTGGCACGGGCATACGGGATGCCGGGAAGGATGACAACCGCCAATATCCACATCATCCATACCGTAAGCTGAATGGATATGTGCCGCATCAGAAAGGTTGCAAGCGGGATGACTGCCAGCACCCCCACAATCCGCTTTAGCTCCCGCTGGTAGTCCTCCAAAATTCGCTCGATCTGCGCGTCATGAAACCACTCCTGCTGCATCCGGACACCTGCGCAGTAACCGCTTTTTGTATTTTTCTCCGCCCTCATCCCAAAATATACCAGAAACAAAATCGGATATAGCGTCACCATGAATATAATCTGAATTATCATACATCCAAGCCTCCTTTCTCAAAGTACTTCCCACAGACAATGCAAAAATCTTCCTTCGTCATTCCCGCAATTTTTGCCTCCGAGATAATGCGTCGAAGCGTCTCCTCCGCCTCCGCGGGCAGACGTCTGCTCTCGGCAAAATCTGATCGCACCCGCGCACCGTTCCTCCTATCTGTCACAATATACCCCTCCTGCTTTAGAAGCTGGTATGCCTTATTCACCGTCATACAATTGATACCGATCTCCTCTGCAAGCCCCCGCACAGTTGGAAGCTGCTCCCCATAGGAGAGCCTCCCGTCAGAAATACCCAGCACAATCTGGTTTCGGATCTGCTGGTAAATCGGAGTCTCCGAGGCATCCTCAATAGCGATAATCATTCTGTCCCCTCTCTTCTGATCTCATTTTCTTCCTGCTGTTTTTAATCTATCATTTTTTGTATTGTTAATATTAATACAAATGATACAATGTGTCAATCCTCATTTTTTATCCAAGAAATCTCTCACAAGGCTGGAACTTTCAGCTTCTGCCCCTGGTAGAGCAAATTGGGATTCTCGATTTTATTTTCTTCCATTAATCTCTCCACAGTGGTTTCATAACGCTCCGCAATTCCATCCAGCGTATCCCCGCTCTGAACCCGGTAGAAAATATACGGGCGCTCTGTCTGCTCTTGCACCGGGCCCTCCCCCAGGCTCTGCACCCCAGACCCATCACAATCCAGCATCCCTTCATTGAAAATATTTCGATCCACATTCCCTTGAATCCCTGCCACGCGCCCCATGTCCGTATACTGCCATCCCTCCCAGTCCTCCCACGGGTTATCCCTGCTCGGCTCCTCCACCTCATACTGCGCAATCCAAAGCGGCCACACTGTAAGTTCCTCCCCCATCACTGCCGCAGTTGCCGCATCCGCATAAATTGCCGCCGACCGACCGCTGAATTCCTCCACGCGCTGCAAAAAAGTGTACGCAATTTCATTCACCTGATCCCGCGAAAGTCCCTCCACCTCCTCCATATCCATAACCATCCTCCCCTCGCTGGAAAGCCCCTCTGTCACCGACGTGAAATGCCACGCCTCCCGCATCACCTCCGCCGGGCTCCTCGCTGTCAGATAGTGGTAAAACCCCACCAGAAGTCCCGCATTTTGTGCATTCGCATAGTTTCGATAAAAAAACGGATCCACAAAATCGCTCCCTTCACTCGCCTTAATGTAGACGAATTCAATCCCCGCTCGCTTCACCGCCTCAAAATCAATATATCCCTGCCACTGGCTCACATCGATGCCTCTCATAACTTTATTCCAATCTCTTTTTCTTTACTATATGGATTCTGATGTGAAATGGGAATTACAAAAATTTATCTGCCAAACTTTTTGCAGATAAGAATATATTGGTACCTTCAAGAGTTTTCAACTCTGTTCTGACTTACCTGCTAATTATCCATACCGCTCCATGCACACTCCGATTTTCTTGTGCTCATACGTCACGAAATTTGTTCCATTGCAAATGGCAGCTCATACAACGCATGCAAATTAAGTTCAAAAAACCCACAAACATCAAGTTTGTGGGTCTTCCATACATTACAACTATATAATTTCTTATCTCTTGGAGAACTGCGGTGCACGACGTGCTGCCTTGAGACCGTACTAAACCTTTCTTTCGCCTGATTTTCCTTGATATTCCGGGCTTTTCAGGCCCCCGGCCAAAATGTTGCCCCATTTTTTAATCGTAAAATGGGGACATCAAATGCTCAATTTCATTGTCGAAAAGCGGCATTCACCACACCTACAAGTTCTTCGGGTTTATTATACTTCACCTGCGCATAAATGTCCATCGTTGTCTTGCTGTTCTCATGACCAGCAAGATATTGAACCGTTTTCGGGTCAACGCCTGCGTACAGCAGATTAGTAATATAGGTGTGGCGAAGCTGATGCGGGGTCACATCAAAATCAATGGCATACACCAGCTCAGGATGATTTTTCTGATGACCTCCAAGAGTTGGCGTCACAGTGCATTTGATACATTGGCCATTGACATACTTATAATAGTTATGTGGTTTGGTGGAGCGGACGGTTACATACTTCCAAACCCTCTGAAACTGCGAATAAGACAGCGGCTGTCCAGTGCTGTCCGCAACCACATATTCAGATATGGATGTTTCCTTGACCTTCCGTAGACAGTCAACCAGGCATCCGGGAATAGGAACATCTCTGCGGGCTGCTTTGGTTTTCAATGTCGTGGAAACCACGGGTCTATTATGTTCCGAGCGCCATGCCCTCCGCACAGAAATATACGGTGTGGGAACGTCCAGAAATACGCAGTCCCATTGCAGCCCCAGAATTTCCTCTCGCCGCAGACCGGAGTATAAGGCGATCATAACAAATGTATAGGGTGGAAGTCCTTTGACGGTATCCAAAAGAACCTTCACCTGTTCATCTGTCAAAGCGTTCTTTTTCTTTGCCGGTTTCCCTCCTTTTGCTGAAATGCCCACACAGGGATTGTAGTCAAGCAATTGGCTGCGCTCTGCCGAATAGAATACGCACTTGATGAGCATATTCACGGTGCTGTAAAGCCCCGCCGATTTTGTAGTCAGCGGGATCAGCGCAAGTCGAATATCATCTGCTGTTACATCTTCCAGATACATCTTTCCCAATGGCTTGACTATGTAGTTGTTCATGTGAAAGGTGTACCCTCTCAAGGTAGCTGGTGAAATCTTTGCAGACTGCATCAGCAACCACTTTTCGCAGTATTCCGCAACCGTAGGGTGTTCTTTGCGGAATATGGCTTCTTCCACTTGCCGACGCGCTTCCTGTTCCTTCTGGTATAATTCCTCACAGGTTTCAGCATACAAATCTACTCTTTTTCCATCGGCGTCTGTGATTCGTGTTCTGTAATATTGAATCCCTCGCCGTACAACAGTTCCATATTTTGGAATACTCTCTTTTTTCTTAGCCATATCATCATTTCCTTTCTAATATAATATGTAGTTCTGCCTCATCTCTACTTTTATCAGAAATCAGCACCACCCTCAAAGGTGCGATCAGAGGAAACGCAAAGGGCGAGGAAAACTCCTCGCCCTTACCGCTGTTTCTTATTTTATTGTGCGATCTCATATTCGTTTGCATCCCATAAGGCAAATGCACCGTTTAAAACTCCTGCCAATTCGTCAGGGCGGTTGTATTTGGCCTTCGCATAAATGTCCATCGTGATTTTGCTGCTCTCATGTCCGGCCAGATACTGAACCGTCTTGGGATCAACCGAGGAATGGATCAGATTGGTGATGTAGGTGTGCCGGAGCATATGAGGTGTTACTTCAAAATCCAGGCTGTAAACCACATGACCATTGTTCCGGGCCTTTTCCCCCAGCTTGGGATAAAGCATATAATTCACATATTTGCCGTCCACCAGTTTGCGAGCCTTTCTCGGTTTCGCTGTTCTGGTCACAATATATTGCCACAGACGCTTGAACTGTGTGTAGGACAGCGGTTCCCCGTCCCGATTGGCAACCACATAGTCTGAGGTTGATTTTTTCTTCGCCTCTTTCAAACATTCAGCCAAACAATCCGGCAGAGGAATATTTCTCTCCGCAGCCTTGGTTTTTAGCTCTGTAAGAATGACCGGTCTATTATGTTCTGTGTGCCACGCCCTTCGTACCGTCAAATAGGGGGCATCGGTGTCCAGATACACGGAATCCCATTGCAGCGCCAGGATTTCTTCCCTACGCAATCCGGCATACAGGCCAATCATTACGAACACATAGGGCGGTAGCCCCCGGACAGCATCCAGAAGCCGCTGGGCCTGCTCATCGGTCAAAGCCTGACGCTCCTCCTGCGGAACACCGCCGCCCTTTGCTCTGAGATAGATGGTCGGGTTTGTATCAATCACATGGCTTTCTTTTGCAGCCCGAAAGATGGACTTATAGAGAATAACCACCGACTTGTAGACCGAAGCTGATTTTTTGGAAACCGGAACAAGGGCCACTTGAATATCGTCCAGTGTTACCTCGGCCATTCGCTTCTCGCCCAGTTCCTTGATAATGTGACGCCGCACTTTGGATGTATAATCCGTCAAGGTAGTGGAGCGCAC
>CAJLGN010000045.1 GCA_905206195.1 uncultured Roseburia sp. | reverse complement strand
CGCTTCCAGCCGCACAGAAGACATGGCTGATCCTCCCGCTTGGAATTGCCGCATTCCTGGTATTCTATGTGGTATTCCGCGTCGTGATTGTGAAATTTGACTTAAAGACACCGGGACGCGAGGACGACGATGTGGATGAGGCGACTGTAAAGCTTGCAAATGACAACTTTACAGAAGTTGCAAAGACCGTTCTTGAGGGCGTTGGCGGAAGAGAGAACGTGGCGAGCATCGACAACTGCATCACGAGACTTCGTCTGGAAATCAAGGATTACACCAAGGTGGATGAGAAGAAGATCAAATCTGCAGGCGTTGCAGGTGTTGTTCGGCCGAGTAAGACTGCTGTGCAGGTGATCATCGGCACCAAGGTACAGTTTGTAGCTGACGAATTTAAGAAATTATGTAAGTAAGACAGCGCTGTTATCTTACAGTGCTATAAAAAATGCCCCATAACAATTATAGAAGCGGCTTTTTGATCCGCTTTTACGACAGAAAAGACCGCCCAGGCGGTCTTTTTCTGTTGCACTGTGGGGAGAGAGCTCATCGCTCGTACACAGTGTAATGGTGGCGTTTTAGAAGCGCCGTGGAGGCATCCAAAGATTTCCTGTCGTACATCTCAAGGCGCAGCACGCCCTCCTCAAATTCGCGGTTGTGAATGATGCCGATATTTTTGATGCTCAAGTGATTGCTGGCTAGAATCGTCGCGATCGTGGCGATTCCTCCGGCCTCGTCCAAAAGATCAATATACAACTCATAGGACTGTTTCAATGCGCCGTCCCGCGCGATCGTGATCGAGTCGCGGTAATCCTTCGCGGCGGTAAAGGATGCAATCAAAGATGCACCGTCGGCGCGCGCAATGTCATCCCTCGTTTTCTCCAGTGTCCCGATGTAGGCGTCGATCAGCCTTAAGAGCTGATCTTGGTTCGAGAGGCAGATGTTTTCCCACATCACGGGGGAGGAGGAGGCGATGCGTGTGATATCTTTAAACCCTCCGGCGGCGATCGTCTTCATGATTTCGACCTTGGTGTCGGACTTCCGCACCAGATTTACGAGACTGTAGGCGATGATGTGGGGGAGATGACTGATGGCGGCCGTCGCGTAGTCGTGCAGCTTGTAGTCGAGGATGAGAGGAATCGCCCCCAGCGAGGCGACGAGATCCCGGAAGTCTGTGACGGATTTCTCGTCGGAGTGCGCAGTCGGTGTGATGATGTAGTAGGCGTTCTCGAGCAAAAGCGCGCGCGCGTTGGCGATCCCGGTCTGCTCGGAGCCTGCCATCGGATGCCCGCCGATAAACTGGCGCTCCATATCGAGCGCTGTGACCTCCGCGTGGATATCGGATTTGACACTTCCGACATCAGTGATGATGCAGTGCTCGTTCACATGTCCTTTGAGTCTGCGCAGATACTCGACATTCTGCTGAACCGGCGTGCATAAAAATATGTAATCACAGTCATAGAATTCTTCCATCGCGCAGCGCGTATGATTTGTGATCAATCCCTCAGCGTGCGCCGTCTCGATCGTGGATGCGTGTCCGGCGGTGGCGATGATGGAAAGCTCCGGGTGGAGCATTTTTAACCGTTTGGCGATAGAGCCGCCAATCAGGCCCAGTCCAATAAATCCAATCTTGCGATATTGCATGTCAAATCCCCCATATTTTGCGATAGTTATACTTAGATTATCATAGACACTTCACGCACAAAAGTCAACACTTTAACGTGCAAAAGCAAACAGATAAACAGGGAAAATAGAATGCCAGTGTCCTATTTGTAAATATTGTGTAAACAATAAGAATAAAAATCTACATAATGTTTAGAATACATACATAATATATAAATATATCTGGGTTAATATAAAACTAATTCGTAATATTGAGTAAATTGGTTGTAATAAACAGTAAAATTTAGTAAAATATAACTATACAGAAATATATACAGAATATGGAGGGTTTGCTATGAATGTTTACACAACTGACAAGATCCGCAATGTGGCGTTACTCGGCCATGGAGGGGCTGGCAAGACAAGTCTTGTGGAGGCGATGGCTTATCTTGCAGGAATGACATCGCGCATGGGAAAAGTGGAAGACGGCAACACCATAAGTGATTACGATAAGGAGGAGACGAAGCGTCTGTTCTCAATCAATACCTCCGTAGTGCCGATTATCTGGGGTGACACCAAGATCAATGTACTCGACACACCTGGTTATTTTGATTTTGTGGGCGAGACGGAGGAGGCGGTCAGCGTCGCGGACGCGGCAATCATCGTGGTTTCCGGCAAGGCGGGCATTGAGGTTGGCACGCGCAAAGCGTGGGAAATATGTGAGAAGTATAAGCTGCCGCGCATGGTGTTTGTGACGGATATGGATATCGATGAGGCGAGCTACAGACAGGTTGTTGAGGACTTGCAGGAGATGTACGGCAAGCGCATTGCTCCATTTCATCTTCCGATCCGGGAGGACGGTAAGTTTGTGGGCTATGTGAACGTATTACAGCAGCGCGCAAAGCGCTGGACCAGGCAGGGGGACGTCGAGAAGACGGAAGTGCCGGATTATTCCAAAGAGAATCTGGAACTCTGCCGTGAGGCGCTGATGGAGGCGGTGGCGGAGACCAGCGAGGCGTTTATGGATCGCTACTTTGGAGGTGAGGAGTTCTCGGAAGATGAGATTCGCCAGGCGCTCCGCGTGAATGTCGCGGACGGAAGCATCGTTCCGGTTCTCATGGGGTCAAACCTCATGGCGCGCGGGGTCTACACGCTGCTGGTGGACATTGTAAAATATCTTCCGAGCCCGGAGAAGCGCTCATGCACCGGTATCAATGCCAAGACGAACGAGGTGTATAATGCTGATTACGATTTTTCAAAACCAAAGTCTGCCTATATCTGGAAGACGATTGCGGATCCGTTTATTGGAAAATATTCCCTGATCAAAGTGAATTCCGGTGTGATTAAGACGGATGACGTGCTTTTTAATCACCACAGAGAGGTTGAGGAGAAAGTGGGAAAGTTGTATGTGATCCGGGGAAATAAACCGGAGGAGGTGAGGGAGCTGCACGCTGGGGATATCGGTGCGCTCGCAAAGCTGTCCCAGGCGGCTACCACAGATTCCCTCTCCACAAAAGCAAATCCGATCCTGTATATTCGGACGACGATCTCCACACCCTATACATACAAGCGCTACAAGGCGAAGAACAAGGGCGACGAGGATAAGATTTCCCAGGCATTGCAGAAGCTGATGTCAGAGGATCTCACTTTAAAATCTGTCAATGACAGCGAGAACGGACAGACGCTTCTTTACGGCATGGGCGACCAGCATCTCGAGATCGTGGCGAGCAAGCTTCTTTTGCGCTACAAAGTTGAGGTTGAGTTGAAGAAGCCGAAGGTGGCATTCCGAGAGACGATCCGAAAGCGGGCGGACGTGGAATACAAATATAAAAAACAGTCCGGTGGACACGGACAGTACGGTCATGTGAAGATGACATTTGAGCCGTCCGGCGATCTGGAGACCGCGTATACGTTCGAGCAATGCGTGGTTGGTGGAGCGGTGCCAAAGAATTATTTCCCAGCGGTGGAAAAGGGCATTCAGGAGGCTGTCCTAAAAGGACCGATGGCTGCATATCCAGTCGTTGGTGTGAAGGCTGTGCTCTACGACGGCTCCTACCATCCGGTGGACTCCTCGGAGATGGCGTTTAAGGTGGCTGCGCATCAGGCGTTCAAGAAAGGGTTTATGGAGGCATCTCCAATTCTTCTTGAGCCGATTGCATCTTTAAAGGTAGTCGTTCCAGAAAAGTACACGGGAGATATCATGGGGGATTTGAATAAACGCCGCGGTCGTGTGCTTGGCATGAATCCGGTTGAACACGGATATCAGGAAATTGTATCGGACATTCCATATATGGAGTTGTATGGGTACAACACGGATCTGCGGTCGATGACGGGAGGAAGCGGAACATTCTCGTATGAGTTTTCAAGATATGAGCAGACGCCATCGGATATTCAGGAGAAAGAGGTGGCGGCGAGAGCGTCGAAGGTTGACAGTGCACAAGAGTAAGAGATTTGCGTAATAGATGAGATACAGGGAGAGGAGGAGCGGAGAATATGAGAGTCAAAAAGGAATTGTTTATTATCTTATATATCTTCATCCTCCTTTTGAATGAGCCGCACATTGTGAGGATGCATGTTTTTGAGAAGCGTGGGGACGGCAGAGGTACAAAGCTTCGGTCAGAGACGGTGATCGATCCGTTTACAGGTCTTGATGACGCGGAGCAGATCCACCTCATCTATGCCCTAAACGGTGGAATCAATGACGATGATAACCCGGATGTCGTTGCGCGTGAGGGACTTCCGTTTCAGCTGCAACTCCCTGTGCGTGAGGGCTACAATTTTGCCGGATGGTACACGGACATCCGCTATACGAATAAGATCACCGAGATCAATTCTGAAAATGCGGGGAATATGATTCTCTTTGCAAAATGGACGCCCGAGATTGACAACCATTACAATGTGGAGATGTATTCGTACCGCTCAGCAGATGGGATTCGTTACAGGAACAAAAAACTAAATGAGTGCAATTATGGATTTTTGGACGATGTGATCATTCCGGGGATGCCGTCGACGAGAGAGCGCGATTATCTCGAGAATGTGATCTCAAGCGAGGCGCAGTGCATGCAGGGTTTGTGTTTTACCACGGAATATATTCTGATGACCTCCTACGCGGAAGGGGAGGAGAATCCCGGCTCTCTCATGGTGTTTGACAAGGAGACGGGGGATTATCTCGCAACGCTTGGGATGAAGTCGGACAGCCATCTGGGAGGTATTGCATTTGACGGTGAGAATGTCTGGATCTGTCACTCCAATTCCAGAACGCTTGAGCGAATCCCCTACGATTATATCAAGAAGATCGCCGAGGATGCACCCAGGTACTGCGTGGACGCCTCTGCACTGTCAGATGAATACCGGCTAAAAAATACGCCGTCCTGTATCACATGGTACGGCGGGAGAATCTGGGTTGCGACGCACACAAAGCTGTTTGACTCGAAACTGGTCTCCTACAGTTATGATGCCGGGGATGATAAGCTCTATGCTGTGAAAAGCTATAACATCCCAAGCAAGGTGCAGGGCATCGCGTTCGACGCGAGCGGGGCAGTATACCTAAGCACTTCCTATGGAAGAAACAACTCCTCCTACCTAAAGGTCTATTCCTCTCTGCTGGCATTGACTGGAAATCCGAACGGGCCTTCCAGAAAGGTGGAGATGCCGCCCTGTTCCGAGGAGATCGCGATCACAGACGACAATATCTACATTCTCTTTGAATCCGCCAGCAGGAAATATTTTGAGGGGACGGACGGGAATGGAATGAGCACGTCGCCAATTGACAAGGTGCTGGAAGTGACAGTTGCATCTGTCTGGTAGTGATGAAGAAGGAGTGGTGTCAACCGCCCCTTCTGTTTTTCATTAGCTGGATGATCTTATCTGCTTTCGCCGACTCATCAGGAGACATATTTTGTTTTAGAATGTTGAAGAGCAGATCGGTCTCTGGCTCTGTGAACTGGATGTTATTGGACTTGGCGGAATTCATAGCGGAGAGTAAAAACGGCATCATATCCTTCATGTCCGTCGGCTTCTGACTCGTTGCAAAGTTCATCAGGAACTGCATTTTTTCGGGTGACATATTCTGTAAGAGGGGATTGTTGTTTAAAAAATCATATGCCATTGGGCTTCTTTCCTTTCCTCAGCTGAAAATGGTTTCGTAGGTCTCCATCATGGAGAACATGTTGGTGAGCATGTCGAGTGTTTCCTGCTCTTTTGCACTGCAAAATTGGCGCAGATCGTTTAACATAGTCACCATATTATTGTTTTCCTCGGGTGCAGAGCACATGGACATCACCATATCCTCGTGGGAGAATACCTGGATGGTGTTCTGCAGCTCCATATACTTTATCAATATGGCGAATTGTTTTTTTTGTGCTTCTTTCATATAGGGAAGCATCGTTTTTAACATCTGCAATTCTCTCTTTTGTGTCATGTGGTCAAAGGGAGTCAATGGTGCATTTTCCATAAACATACCTTTTTTCTTTCATTCTATGACGGGAAAAGGGGCTTTATGACAAACCCTGCATATGATGGTAATGTGGAGGGAGAATGCTATGCTGGTTATAGAGAACAACAGTGTTTATGAAATAGACGAAGAGTGTGTGCGAAAGAGAAAGGTGCCCAAAGAGTGCAGGGTTATGGAAAAACTCCGACAGGAGCGGGACGGCAAAGAAAAGAGGGCGCAAAAGGGAAGGAATTCTTAAAAATATGCGCATGAAAAATGGGCGGCTCTGCCGCCCATTTACTGATATCCTATGCTATTAGCATCCGCAGCCGAAACCGTTGCCGCATCCGCCAAGACCGCCGCAGCAGAAGAGAAGCAGGATAATTAAGATACAGCTGTCATTGCCACATCCGTTGTTGCCGCTGCCAAAGCCGTTGTTACCACAGCAGCATAACAGTAAGATGATCCAAATAATGGAGTTGCATCCCCCATCGTTGCAGTTACATCCACCACAGTTTGTTGCAGCTAAATCACTCATGTTACATCCTCCAAATTTTTCTTACACTGTATCTTATGAGGGAACGGCAGAAGTGTTACTGAAAATAAAAATGAAATTGTGCAAGATGTCACAAGTTATAGGAGATATAAAATTTTGCTCATTGACAAACGGAGGGAAAAACGTATAGTATGATAGCAATGACATGGAATAATTGTATACAATTATGCAAAGGAGAGCGGTGTTCCATGATGGCAACAGGGACGCAATGGGTGGGCTTTCCGACTATTTCCACGGGATTCTATAGAGCCCGCCCTGGATGTATGAAAACTTCGCGGGGCAGATGCGGCAGAGCGGACGCCTGATCGGGAGCCCCCATCCTATCGTAAAAAGAAAGGAACCTGAATATGGAAAAGATTAAAATGACGACCCCACTCGTTGAGATGGACGGAGATGAGATGACCCGCATCCTCTGGCAGATGATCAAGGACGAGCTGCTCTGCCCGTTTCTGGAGTTGAACACAGCGTATTATGATCTGGGACTTGCGCACCGCAACGAGACGGACGACCAGGTCACGGTGGACTCGGCCAACGCCACGAAAAAATACGGTGTCGCCGTGAAGTGCGCGACGATCACACCGAATGCGGCGCGCATGGGTGAGTACGACCTAAAGGAGATGTGGAAAAGTCCAAATGGCACGATTCGAGCGATGCTCGATGGAACGGTATTCCGCGCGCCGATCATCGTAAAGGGCATCGAGCCGTGCGTGAGGAATTGGAAGAAGCCGATCACCATCGCGCGCCACGCTTACGGTGACGTCTACAAGGCGAGCGAGATGAAGATTCCGGGGGCGGGCAAGTGTGAGCTGGTCTACACGGCCGCGGACGGCACCGAGAGGAGGGAGCTGATCCACGACTTCACCGGGGCAGGCATCGTGCAGGGGCAGCACAATCTCTGCGGATCCATCGAGAGCTTCGCGAGAAGCTGCTTCAACTATGCGCTGGACACAAAACAGGAGCTGTGGTTTGCCACCAAGGACACGATCTCCAAAAAGTATGATCACACGTTCAAAGACATTTTTCAGGAGATTTTCGACGCGGAGTACAAGGACAAGTTTGATGCGGCTGGGATCACCTATTTTTACACGCTCATCGACGACGCGGTCGCGCGCGTGATGAAGTCGGAGGGAGGCTATATCTGGGCGTGCAAAAATTATGACGGGGACGTCATGAGCGATATGGTATCGAGCGCGTTTGGATCTCTCGCGATGATGACTTCCGTGCTGGTGTCCCCGGATGGCAATTACGAGTACGAGGCGGCACACGGGACGGTGCAGCGCCATTATTACAAGCATTTGAAGGGGGAGGAGACCTCGACGAACTCGGTGGCGACCATTTTTGCATGGACGGGAGCTCTGAAAAAACGCGGTGAGCTGGACGGGAACAAAGCGCTGATGGATTTTGCAGATCATTTGGAAAAGGCTTGTATAAAGACCATAGAAGATGGTAAAATGACAAAAGACCTTGCTCTGATCACGACGATTTCAAATCCGATTGTCCTGAGCAGTGAAGATTTTATCAAGGCAATTCGCACAACGTTAGAGGGAATATTACAATCATGATTTTAGCCTGTCAGAACATCTCAAAGTCATTCGGGACTGACGAAATTTTAAAGGATGTAAGCTTTCATATTGAAGCGAACGAAAAAGCAGCGATTGTCGGCATCAATGGTGCCGGCAAGTCTACGCTGCTTAAAA
>CAJLGN010000044.1 GCA_905206195.1 uncultured Roseburia sp. | reverse complement strand
TCCCACGTCTCCACCTCCGTCAAGTCCCTGGAGGGCAGGGGATTCCTGACCAGGTGTTACACACTCTCCAATCGGAAAACGGCGCACCTGTCCCTCTGCGCCACTGCCATGCCCGCAGTTTTGGACGGAAGAGAAGCCCAAAACCTTTTCTTGGGCGCACTCCTCAAAGACTTCTCCGAGGCAGATCTTGGGCAACTGGAGCAGTTTCTCTGCCAAATTGCCGCCAATGTACAACAATTTACCGGGGAATCTCCAAACCCTTAGGATCTTCCGAGCCCGCCCTGCGCGTGGGCTCATCGGTTGCGAATCTCGTGATTGACCACCCTGGCGACCGCCTCGTATCCCTCCCGATTGGGATGCACCCCGTCCGCAAAATACTCCGGTCGCCGATCGGTCACCGCATACAGATCGATCAATCGGACGCCGGTCTGTTGTGATATCCCCCGCACCAATCCTCGAATCTCATCCCGTATCACATCGTTGTCGATTCCGTGAATAATCTTTCCGTCCACTCCGGGGTAAGCTCTTGGCGGTGTCATAAGATAGATCTCCGGGTGACTCTCAATCTGCTGCAGCTCGTCGATCAGCGCTAGGTATTGCACCTCATAGGCCTCCGCATCCCAACATTCCTTTCTGGAATCGTTCGTCCCCAACATAATCACAAGCACATCCGGAGACTGAAGCTTGACCATATCGACATATCCCGTATCCCGATAACGCCTCCCCGGAATATCCACAAGTGTCTTGCCACTGACTCCATAATTTACGACCTCATACCCAGCGCCGAGAAACTGCTGGAGTCTGGACGGATACGAGGAGGTCAGCCGTTCCTCCTCCGCGAGACCTTTCCCGTAGGTAATGCTGTCCCCCATGCAAAAAACACGGTAAGTCTGATGTCCCTCCGCCTCCGCAATCGTCTCTGTCCTCCAAGACAAAGCCCCCAGAAACAGAAGGAACGCGATACATCCCATCCATTTTTTCTGCCTGCTTTTCCCTCTGCTGTGCTCCATCCTCGTCCTTCGCTTTCATCCCGCCATCTGCCACTTCTTTCCTCTATCATATCCCTTTTTGTCATTTTCATCCATAGGATTCTCACATATTTTCCGCAAAACTGCACATCCTTATAGAGAGAATCGCAGAAAGGTATGGTGGTAAAATGGCATCTTATGTATCTCCCGACATCCGGGAAAAATTTGAGACTCTGTCTGTGGATTTGAAAAACTGCATATTGGAGCGCAATGTCTCCCTCAACAATATGTACGATCTGATCCATGTGCTGGAAGAAATTGTGGAGGAGGGGGAGGCCGAATAGCCCCCCTTCTGTATGGCATTCCTCTAAGATGTGGAAGCTCCTCGATGCATCTCGAGAAAACGTCTCTTGTACTTAAGCGCCGCATAGTCGCTGATCTTCTTCTGATAAACCATATCCGAAAGCCCCCCGACCACACCCACAACCGGCAGCCCCTGCACAAATTTTAAGTAGAGCAGCTCCTGAGAAAGCGCATCCGAGGTTCGGCGAATCTGCGCCTGCCGCGATATCTCAAAACGCCTGCTCTCCGCGCTCTCTACCGTCACAGTCTGCACCTCTCCCGTCTTCTGATCCACCACGACAACCGCCCGCTCCCGCCCACGAATCCACAGATTCAGTTCCATATTCCCCTCGACAAGCTCACTGTCGTGGGAGAGTGCCGTCTCAATCAACTTCAATATAAAAATCTGCTCCTCCTCCGTGTCGTAGGAAAAACCATAACTTAGAGAAATCTCGTAAATACTCTTCAGCAGCACACCCAAAAACAGCGGGCTGTCGGGAAGCCCCATTCCCAGAAGCCCCATTCCTACCCCCTCGACTGCGGATACTGCCATGTTGATGCTCCTGCTGGCATTTACCTCTCTTCCGAAAGCACGCAGTGACCGCCGCGTATTTCGCACGTCCGCCGCATACGCGTGAATCTTATAGTTCTGCTCTCTTTTGTCCTTTTGACAAGTGCTCTCAATCACACCGATCCCCTTGTCAAAAATCCATTCAAACGCTTTAAAAAAAGCATTGTGCAGCGTATCCTCCAGCTTTCCCGGCACAAACTTCGCCACCTTTTTCTGCCATCCCGCCGCACGCACTGGCATATTCCGGTTCAAAAAGCTCTGCTCCGCCTTTTGTAACTGCTTCCATTCCTTCTCAATATGTCTGACCTGCAATGTGGACCCCCTCTCCCACCCAAACCATCTCCTTAAATTGCTATGGTTCCAAGATGCGGTTCATCACTTCCATCTTCTCCTCCGCCTCATAAATGAGTCTGCTGCACTCCTTAAGCTCATCCGAAAAATCTGTGTTTGCCCCCTGGTAGAGCGACTTGTACTTGATATCGTGCTCCAGGCTCGCCCACAGATCCATCGCGAGGGTTCTGATCTGCAGTTCGACCGGAACCATCTGCTTCTTGTTCATGAAATACACGGGGATCCGGATTATCATATGGAGACTGCGGTAGCCATTTTCCTTCGGCCCCTCAATGTAGTCCTTCATATCCATGATAAAAAGGTCGTCCTGCGCCATCAGGCGATCACGGATCAAATAGACGTCCCTAATGTACGGGCAGACCACACGAATTCCCGCAATGTCATAAATATTGTTGCAGGCGGCTGTCAGTGTCAGCTCCAGGTCTTTTTTCTCCAGTTTTCCGAGGATACTCTGCGCCGACTTCAAGCGGGTGTCAATATGGTGGATCGGGCAGCGGCGCTTCCGATAACGAAATTCATCCTCGATGATTTCAAGGCGCGCTGTCGTCGCGCTCATCGCTGCATTATACATACGCAGAATCGGATCAATCGTCCTGCGAAACTGCTCCGTCATATCCGCAATGTGCTCCATATCGTCATCGACGCTCCCATAGATCGGTATCAACCCGTGGACCATCACCGTGTAGTTCTCCTCCATGACCGTTTGAATCTCTGTGTCACTGTTTTTATCTCGTTCCATAAGTATGTAAAAACCCTCACATTTATAGTTTTGCGGAAATTCCTTCCACTGATTTTTTATTATAACAGACAATCATGAACCCCCCATAAAGTCCTCATAAAATATTTATTAAATCGCACAAAGAGGATCTCCCAAAAATGAAGCCTCGTCATTGCCTTGTGCACAATTCCGGCAAGAAATGTCTCTCCGGAAATAACTCGGCTTATCTTTGCCGAAATTGTACAGACAACACAGGCTTTTACACCTTTTGGAACATCCTCTTCCTCTGCATTTTCAGATCACAGCTCAATGCCACAGCCCCGCATCAGCTCCCGCGCCGTATCCAAAGAATCCACACCGTGCAGGTTCTTGATGGGTGCAAACTCCTTTGCGCGATCGACTTCATACGGCACGCAGTCTTCCATCATGTGAACCATATCGAGCACGAGCGTCTCAAATTTGTAGCCGTTTGGTCCATCCGGATCCACATGGTTACCATCCACATCCATGTACGGGATTTTTTTCTCAACAACATGGATCGGCATTCTTGCATCTGCAATCTCCTCCAGCTTTTTCTCGGAGAACACATAATTTAAGATCACACCGAAGCCGTAGAGCAAATCGCCATTTTCTTTTCTCTCCGTCGCCATCTCGTGTGTCATCTCGTAAAAATCGGCAATAGAAGGTCTGCCGTCCTCGGTGCAGAGCACGCCCACCTTTTCATCGAAAGCCGCTTTCCGCACCACCTTTGCACCGCTCTCGCAGCCGTAGGCAATGGTGGCCCCAATAAAGAGCGGATCCGCGATGCGCTGCAAGCAATTGTCAACCGCAAACACATTGATCCACTCAATGCCGCGCCCGCGAATATCGGAGAGCAGTCCAGCCTTCACCATGGAACCAAACCAGCCTCCATTCCCGTTTGGGGACATCGCCACCTCAGTGCTGGACTCCATATAAACCCGCCCCTGATGGTCGCATGCGGGCTCCATCTCCTGCACAAAGAACTTCACATATTCCTTCGGGTAACCAAAATAGAAATGCTCCTCAAAAAATGTCTCCGTATCCCGACGATTGATGTTACTGGTCATGACATAGAGCGGTACAAACGCGCCCGCCTCATCCGTCACATCCATGAGATTGCGGATCAACTGTTCAAACAGATACAGCCTCCGGTTGATTCCGATATTGAGCGTTCCCTTTGGTTTATTTAGCCCGAGCCGGGTACCCTGTCCACCTGCCAAAAGTACAGCGCCCACCTTGTTCTTCCTCACTGCATCCAGTCCAAGCTGCCGAAACTCCTCCCCGCGCGCCTTGATTTCATCCAGCTCCACCGCCGCGAGCGGCGCAAATACCCCCCGCTCATTCACAGTTTCTTTGCGCTCAATCTGCGCGAGCACAGACCAGTCGATCTTCTCTAAATGCCGCTTTAACACCGCATTTTCCGCGGGAGTGTTTCGCTCCATCGCAGCTTTGATATAACACTGCTTTTCATCTTCCCAAATCTTCATAAGGTCTTCCTCTATCCTCACTTCTATTTTTCTTGCTGCTTGTCACAGTACAACCTAGTTTCTGACGTCTCGGAATCCCACCTGCGTCACTTCCGCTCCAGAGAAATACCCGTTCGTATCTCCCCCTCTCCCATCTCATACCGGATGGCGACAGCATCCCCCGGATTTAAGATTGCCGCCACTGGGTACTCTCTCCCGTTGATCAGATAATACGAGAGATCCTCACCCAGGCGGATAAAGTAGTAGGTATCCCCATCCATCACCGACGAGCGTATCTCACTCACCGTTCCAGCAACGTCAGCCGTCTCGCTCATCTGTACAGCTTCTGGCTCTGCAAGTCCGTTCTTTGCAAGCTGCGCCGCATAATTCTCCTGGCACTCCGCCACAGTCGTTCCCGTCGCGACGATCTGATACTGGCTGACATTGACCATCGCATACATCTTCACAAGCTGCGATGCATCCTTGAGCGCCATAAAATAGGTAGGTTCATCGCCAATATTTAAGAGAATCGGGAACGTTGCCTGATAACTGTACTGCTGCACCGCTCCCTGCGCTGAATTCATACCCGCCTGCTCATTTGCCCCCGCGCAGGGGTAGTAGCGCGCCTCTTTGGTGCGCTGATTCACCAGAATAAAACCGAGGTTGCTCTCGTCGCCGCCCACGGAAGTGATTCCGGTGTAAACCCACACATCATCGGCCATCGCGATATAGTTATAACCTGTCGTCGACTTGGTACATCCGCTCTGGCCAAGCACCGAGTTCCAAAAGCCACCCTGGTAAAGCCCGTAGTAATCATACTGCTCCATAATCAGCCTCGCGCTGCACACGCGATCCACCCATGTTGGCACTTCACCGATCGCGTAGAACTCACTCTCTCCTGTCACAGCATTAACCAGAACTGCCCCTGTCACATCTGTGCCGCCGAAAAGTCCGATCGTCTTCGTGACCGTCGTCGCGCACCAGTACGGCACGCCCTCGTCGTCCACCTCAAAGTTCACATCGTAGAACATCTTCGTGGGATAGCGGAAGCGCAGGTAGCGGTAAATGTTGCGGTTAAAAATCTCGGACGGGGAGTACTTCATCCCCTCCTCCATCCGCTGTACTGTGACTTCCTGCGTCACCATATCGATCATCAGATAGGCCGGAATCCCCTCCTGCCGGTTCGTCCACCACTCGATTACATCCCCATACTTCAAGTAAGTCGCCCGCACAGGTCTATCCCGATAATTGATCTGTGCCGAGGAATCATCCACCTCAAACTGGGACACCAAATCGGAGAGCTCGCCCATTTTTTTATTGGCGAGCGTGTTTGCCGAGTTCTCATCCAGCATCGGAATCTGATCCCATGTCACCTCCTCTACCTCGCTCGTGAAGTCGCCCTGCTCCGTCGGAAGAAGCTTCGCATAAGATTTTGCCCGAAAGAGCACGCTTCCCGCCAGAGTTCCGACCGCGCTGATGGCGATGAGCGCCGCCACAATCACGACCGGAATGGTACATTTCTTTAGTAAGTGCTTAAAGTAATCCTTCGCACTCTTCGCGCGAAAGCCCGTGATGAAGATATTGCTTCCGCAGTACACGATACACAGCAGGTAGACGAACGTATAAAAATCCGCGGAATGTATATTCATCGCCGGAAGCTTTATATAAAAATAAACAAATCCAAAGACCAATGTAATCAATAAACTAATCAGCATATCTCTCCTCCTACTCTCTTTTTCAGACCTCAGTTGAACCCGCGGAAGCCTTTTCCGATGATCTCGCTGCTGTTGGTGATTGCGATAAATGCCGTCGGCTGATGCTCACGGATATAATTCCGCAGCTCCACCGCCTGACTTCGCTTCATGATTGTGATGATGACAGTCTTTTGATTATGCCGATACGCCCCCTCAGCCTTGTAGACCGTGGCGCTCCGCCCGAGCTGGTCCATGATGAACGCACAGATCGGTTCCGGTTCATTGCAGATGATGGTAAAGTACTTGCACAGATTGATGCTCTCAATCACATTGTCCACCACCAGTGACTTGGCGAGCAGCCCACAGAGCGAAAAGAGCCCGGTCTGCGCGTCAAACACCAGACAGGAAGCCAGAACAATAAACAAATCCACCGCGAACAGCGCCCCGCCGATATTGAGGCTGGTATACTTTTTTAGCACCATCGCGATGATGTCTGTCCCGCCGCCGGAAGCTCCGATATTAAACAAGATGGCGGAGCTAAACGCCGGAAGCACGATTGCGTACATCAGCTCCAGCACCGGCTCTCCCGTGAGGGGGCACTCCATTGGAAACCAGACCTCCGCCAGACTCAGTCCCACCGACATCAGGATACTGACATAAACTGTCCGTGTGCCAAAGCTCCGCCCCAGGAAGATAAATCCAACCACCAGAAGCGCCATGTTGATGATAAACGTGATGTCCCCCGGCGTCGCCGGCGTGATAGCGCTCAAAACCACCGCGATGCCCGTGACTCCCCCAAAAGAAAAGTGGTTGGGGAACTTAAATGCGTAGATGCCCACCACCAATATCAGTGTTGCCACAGTCAGCACCGTGTATTCTTCCAAGACTCTCTTGATTCTTCCTCTATTTTTAAACATCTTCCTCTCAAATCCTCACAGGTCGCAATAAACTATTTCCCTTGGTATTCTACATTATTTTATAGAAAAATAAAACATCTTTTGTTAACCAAATTTTAATTTTCCATTAAATAGTATTTTTTCTATTTACTTGGTAAACCTGAGTGCTATAATTAAAAACGAACTTGTCAAATTTTATTAAACTTAAGGAGGAAATTATGGGTATTTTAAACTCAGAAATGAATTATGATCAGATTATTACCGACTTTTCCAAATGTTGTCTGACAAAAGAGCATTGCGGAACCTGCGACAAGCCATCCTGCATTGTCGGCTACGCGCAGAACTGCCTTATGGGCTGCTTTAAAGAAGGTGTGACTTATGTCACAGATGGAACTGACAACATTCCATATACCGATTTTAAAATCTACCGCGAGGAAGATTTCGAGGAGGGAATCGCGCACATCCTGAAGCAGTGCCGCTCCTGCACCTACGAACATTTCGACAACTGCCTCATCAGTGTACTCCGCAACTGCTATGAGATCGGCTTATTCGGCGAGGCGCAGCCGTATGACGGAAGCAACTTCCGCTACCTCAATCAGATCAACACGAGCCACCCGGAAATCGCAAGCCGCATTATCGAAGCTTTCCACAACACGGAAGAATAGGACATGCATGAAACAGTACATAGAGAGCTACACAAAAAAGAGGGTTGCCGCAGAATTGTATCATTCTGCCGGAACCCTCTTTCGTTCTATATATCTACGCGAGCGCTGCCGTGATGATTGCCATCGAGTATACCTCGGATGCGTTGCATCCGCGGGATAAATCGTTAATCGGAGCATTCAGTCCCAGCAAAATCGGACCGTACGCCTCAAAATTGCCCAGACGCTGCGCAATCTTGTAGCCGATATTTCCCGCGCTGATATCCGGGAAAATAAAGGTGTTGGCATGTCCTGCCACCGCGCTCTCCGGACATTTGGTGCGGGCGACACGCGGAGATACCGCCGCGTCGAACTGGATCTCACCCTCGATCGGGAGACTCGGGTATTTCACCTTCGCCTTCTCCGCCGCGTTGCGCATCTTGTCCACATCCTCACCCTTTCCTGAGCCGTGGGTGGAGTAGCTCAAAAATGCAATCTTTGGATCAATGCCGAAAATCCGCGCGCACTCTGCCGTCTCCGATGCAATCTCCACCAGCTCGTCCTCATTTGGCTTAATATTGATCGCGCAGTCTCCCATCGCCAGAACCTCATTCTCAC
>CAJLGN010000043.1 GCA_905206195.1 uncultured Roseburia sp. | reverse complement strand
AGGGTGATATTTGCAACCCCAGTGAGGCTGAGGGTCAGCGCGGGAAGTATGAGATGGCGCAGTTTTTCTGCAAATCCAACCTCCGCCGCCGTCATTCCGATCGGCACATTCATTCCAAATGGGAGCCATCCGAGCCACACCGCAAATACCATCAACAAAAACAGAGCGATCCAGAATGCAGGCGTACTTGCGAGGAGGAGTGCATACCCTCGAATCACCTTGTCCGGCCAGCGGTCTCTATAATATCCCGCTATCATCCCGAGCACAAAGCCAAACACCCCCGAGAGCACCCAAGCAACGCACATAAGCAGAAGTGAGTTCCGAAATTTCTCCAGAACCACTTCTGCCACAGGGCGATTATATTTTAGGGATATTCCCATATCACCGCGCACAAAGTCACCCGCCCAGTTTAAGTAGCGCTCCACCGGGGAAATATCCTTTCCCCAGTAGGAGGCCAGCTGTGCCTTTTTCTCCGGTGTCATGCGCAGATATGCCGTCGTCCCCACATTCGCCTGCACCGGATCAATCGGTGATAAGGATACAAGCGCAAACGCCACGATGCTGACGGCGACCAGCAGCGTCAGGGCTTTGATTATCTGTCTTATCATTTTACCGCCAACCCCACTGATCGATGTTATTTACCACGGACCACCCGTGACCGTGCGGGTGGAGTTTCTGCTCCGCGACCTGCAGTCCGTCTCTCACAAAATACAGATGATCGACATTGGCGAACCACACCCAGAGCGCCTCCGCATCGGGCGCGACCGTCGCCTGCGCCTGCTGCCACAGCAGATAAGATTTCTCTATATCCGTCTCCGCCAGCGCCCCGTCCAGCAGGGCATCTGTCCTTTCCGAGGAGTAGCCCGTAAAGTTGCTGGCACCGTTGGTGTAATAGAGCTGGTAGTTCTCCACCGGCGAATTAGAGCCCCATCCCCAGGTGATCGGATCTGAATACATTTTGGTGTACAGCTCGTCCCAGCTTCCAAGCCCCTCGTACCGCACACGAATTCCAACCGATTTCATCTGGTTGGCAAATTCTGCAGTAAGCGCCTGGCGCACAGAATCGGACGCCGGATAATAGACGGTAAGCTCCGCCTTTTTGCCCTCTTTTTCAAGGATTCCGTCCCCGTCCATATCCTCCCAGCCACCGTCCGCCAGTATCTGTTTTGCTTTTGCCACATCGTACGGGACAATCATCTCCTCGCTCGACCACGGCATGTTGTCCGACACGCTGTAAGCAACCTGCCCATAACCATTTAAAACGTTATCGATCATCGTCTGGCGGTCCAGCGCGTAGCTCATCGCCTGGCGGATCGCCTGATCGCTTGTCACATCATTTCCCGCAGCGTACGAGACCTCCCCGTCCCGCACCTCGTTCCCGGAGGGGATGATTGGAAGCGAAATACCGCGGGAATCCACAGACTTGCAGGACAAAAGACTATATCCATCCACAGTTTCTTCGCTGTAAATCGCCGAGGTGTAGGCGATATCTACCTGGCCGGACTTGACTGCCGCCAGCGCGGCATCCTCTTCCATGAACAGCACGACCACTTTCTTCATCCGCACTTCCTCCCCGTAATAACCCGGGTTCGCCGTGAGGATCACCTGCTGCCCTCTGTCCCACTGCGCGAGCATATAACGCCCGGAGCCCACCGGATTTTCACCGTAAGTCCCCTCCTCATAGCAGTGTTCCGGGACAATTCCAAACACTGCAATTGTATACAAGAATGCATTGTAAGGCTTTGACAGACGGAAGATGACCGTCGTATCATCCACCGCCTCCACGCTCTTTAACATACTTAGATCCGCCTCGGAGTTCGGTGTCGCAAGCGCCGTGTTGAAGGTAAATGCCACATCGGACGCCGTGAGCGGCTCCCCGTCCGTAAACTTCACATCATCGCGGATCTTAAACGTCCAAGTCAGCCCGTCCTCACTGGCACTGTAATCCGTCGCAAGATCATTTTCAAATTCCATATCCACAGTTGTGCGGATCAGAGTCGACTGAATGAGCGGTTCGTGGCAGTGTTCGCCGCTGCCCCAGTTGATGCAGGGGTTAAACCCTGCCGCCGGCTCGGACGCAGTACTCATCGCCACCACCACTGTATCTCCCCCCGTATTCACCAAACTCTCCGCCCCCGCTTGGTTCTTTGTCGTCCCCGCTCTACCCCCGGTCTCTTTGGCGTCTGCCCCTGCATTTCCTCACCCGACGGCAAGTGAAATAGTCAGACACAACGCACAGGCCACTGCAATCCATTTCTTTTTCATAGGAATCCCCCTATCCTTTTCTCAATGCTCAAAGGATAGCATGCCTTTTGTGGGTGCACAAGCCCCCGTGGGGGATAAAGCTTATTGAAAATTCTCAGGTGATCTCCCCCATATCATCCCCTATCTTCTGCATCCTGTGATTTTCTATCCGATAGACCTTATTGCAGTATTTCAGATTCTCTAGTGTGGTATCCTTGTTTTTGCTTTTCCCATAATTTTCATTCGCTCCTATCCATCCCGGACACCTGTCTCGCTCCGCAATATCTTCTGCCATATTATTTCTTAAATCTACGGCAGCCTGACGGAATTGTCCATCCCAAAACCCAAAAAGAAAAAGATTCCAGATTGCAAATCCAAAACTGCAACCCGAAATCTTTTTCCCTAATATTCGTCCAGAAAATGGTACCTCTCCCCATCCTTCTTGTAACCGATGACTGTGTCCAAATTGACGTTCTCAACACTCCGAAAAATGTTCATCTCGATGTAGGGACTTTTCCCCCGCAACTGCCGGATCAACTCCTTGACCTCCGCGCGCTTGGAGCCTCTCTCCCCGCTCCCTCCGCCGCTGCCGCAGGAACAGTACTGCTCCGTGAACCGGCAGGCGCACTGGATAAAGTGCAGATCATTGTAATTCATCCAGTGGATGATCTCCTCCTCCCGGACCAGATAGAGCGGGCGGATTAACTCCATCCCCGGGAAATTTGTACTGTGCAGCTTCGGCATCATCGTCTGCACCTGTGCGCCGTAGAGCATTCCCATGAGTATCGTCTCGATCACGTCATCAAAATGATGTCCCAGCGCAATCTTGTTACAGCCAAGCTCTTTTGCCTTGCTGTAGAGATGTCCTCGCCGCATCCGCGCGCACAGGTAGCAGGGCGAGTCACTCTCGTCCGCCACGATGTCAAAAATCTCCGACTGAAACACCGTGATGGGCACATTCAAAATCCTTGCATTATTCAAAATCGTCTGGTAATTGATCTCGTTATAGCCGGGATTCATCACCAGATAGACCACTTCAAAGTTCCTCTTGCCGTGGCGTTCCAGCTCCTGAAAAAGCTTTGCCATCAGCATGGAATCCTTCCCGCCGGAGATGCAGACGGCAATCTTGTCCCCATCCTGGATCAGATCGTACGCGTTGATCGCCTTGGTGAACTTACGCCAGATATCTTTGCGGAATTTCTTCACGATGCTGCGCTCGATGTCCCTGCAACGCTCCTCGCCGCGCTCTGCTCCATCCGGCTCCTGCTGCATCTGCATCGACTCTAATAGCTTAGCTTTGAGGTAGGCGCGGTAGCCACCCTCCACGCTGTAGACCTCATAGCCCTGCGCATCGAGCTCCTCCGCCAGCTCGTCGCTGCGCTCGCCCGTGTGGCAGATCAGATAAATAGGAAGCTCCCTCGGCAGCTCGCCCTGACGCGCGCCAATCTCCTCCCAGTAGATATTTTTTGCTCCCGGGTAAGTCTCCTTCCGAAAATCCGTCTCCCTGCGGATGTCGATGATGACTTTTTTCCTGTCATCTTTTTCCAATTCCTCGAATGTTTTACGATACATAGATACTCCCTCAGCCTGCCATATCAATCAAATCCGTTCTCTGCCCCAGGGGTGTATATCAAATCTTTTACGACCTCCGACGCGATGATCAGTCCCACCACGGACGGCACGAACGCCGTCGATCCCGGAATCGCCCTGCGCTGTGTACATTTGCGCTCGGCGCCCGGCGGGCAGATACAGCCTGTTTTGCAACTGTTCCCCGCCCCTTCCAGCGGGGTGAGCGGCTGCTCTTTCGAGTAGACCACCTTCAGCTTTTTCACGCCGCGCTTCTTTAACTCCCGGCGCATCACTTTGGCGAGCGGGCAGACGGAGGTCTTATAGATATCCACCACCTCAAACTCTGCGGGATTGAGCTTATTTCCAGCCCCCATACTGCTGATGATCGGCGTTCCCATCTCCTTCGCCTGCATGACCAGCGCGAGCTTCGCCGTCACCGTGTCCACTGCGTCGACGACATAATCGTACTGCCGGAAATCAAACTGCTCCTGCGTCTCCGGCAAATAAAAGCACTGGTACGCCTCCACCGCACAGGCTGGATTAATATCCAAAATACGCTCCTTCATCACATCGACTTTATAGCGCCCGACACTGCTTCTCGTCGCTATGATCTGACGGTTTAAATTGGTGAGACAGACTTTATCGTCATCGATTACATCAATCGCCCCCACCCCGCTGCGCACCAGCGCTTCCGCCGTATATCCGCCGACACCGCCCACGCCAAAAACAGCGACCCTCGCACGCGAGAGCCGCTCCATCGCCTCTTTTCCCAATAATAACTCTGTTCTGGAAAACTGATTCAACATACTTACTCCTTATTTTGCCAGCTGAAGCATCCGCACCAGGGGCTTTGCCGCTTTCTCAATCAGCTCCGCAGGAAGCTCCACCGTCTCCGGCAGCGCGTTGCCCGGCATCAGCTCCTTCAGCACCTGCTCCACCTTATCAATCGTCACTTTTTTCATATTTGGACAAAACTGCCTGTGCCCCACAGAGTAGAATTTCTTCTCCGGATTCTTCTGCATGAGTTCAAAGAACACGCCCATCTCCGTACAGATGATAAACTTTTCACGCGGACTCTTCGTCGCATAGTCAATGATCTCCGAGGTGCTCCCCACAAAATCTGACATTGCCACGACATCCGCAGTGCATTCCGGATGTGTTAAAACAAGCGCCTCCGGGTGTGCATTCTTCGCCGCTCTTACATTTTCGGCAAGAATGCTCTTATGCACATGGCAGAAACCGTCATGAAAAATAAAATGCTTCTCCGGCACCTGCTCCGCCACGTATCTTCCGAGATTGTTATCCGGCACAAAAAATATATTCTTCTCCGGGATATTGCGCACGACACGAACCGCGTTCGAGGAGGTCACACAGACATCCGAAACTGCCTTGATCTCCGCCGTAGAATTTACATAGCACACAACTGCCACATCCTCATACGCCTCCCGCACTTCCGCAACGCGATCTGCCGTGACCATGTGTGCCATCGGGCAGTCCGCATATATATCCACCATGAGAACATGCTTCCCCGGGTTTAAAATCTTTGCGCTCTCGCCCATGAAACTCACACCTGCAAAGAGGATGTTCTGCTGCGGCACCTCGGTCGCAACCTTGCTCAGATAGTAGGAATCCCCCACGTAATCCGCGATATCCTGCACTGCTCCATCCACGTAATAGTGTGCCAGAATGACGACATCCTTCTCCTTTTGAAGTGCCTTTATCTTTTTTGCTCTCTCTGCTTCCATCCCAATTCTCCTCCGCATAACTTACCAAGATATCATAACATGTTTTTTCAAAATATCCAAGAAATAATGTCGGAAATATGCACCCTATGCCTTTACTCCCCAATTTTCATCCACATGATTCCACCGGCAGCAGCGGATGTTCCGCACGCACTTAAACCTGTATCATCCGAAGTAAAAAAATCCATGCCAGACCGTAGTAGGTCACTACCGCCACGAGATCATTAATTGTCGTAATGAGCGGGCCAGATGCCACCGCAGGGTCAATTTTCACCCGGTGGAAGAATATTGGAATCAGCGTCCCAACCAAACTCGAAATCAGCATCGCCAAAACTAAAGATGCCCCGATGCAGAGGGACACTGAGAAGGCAAACCCCCAACCTTGCATTCTGAAGTAGTGAATGTACAAACCAATCAGTACAAAAGAAAATATTCCAAGAATCAACCCATTCAAAAAGCCGACCCTTCCTTCCTTCCACACGAGACGAAGCTTCTGTCCCGCTGTGAGATTCTCGTCCATGAGAACACGGATTGTAACTGCAAGGGACTGTGTCCCCACGTTTCCGGCCATATCGAGAATCAATGACTGAAAACAGATGACAATGGTTAGTTCCGCCACCACATTTTCAAAGAGTCCCACCACAGAAGATACAACCAGTCCAAGTCCAAGCAAAACAACGAGCCAGGGCAATCGCTTTTTGATACTGTCCCGCAGAGATTCCTCCAAATCCTCCTCTGCGGTGAGACCCGCTAGCATGGCGTAATCCTCCCCCATCTCATCATCCACAACCTTTACAATGTCCTGCGCCGTGATGACTCCAATCAGCTTATTCTCCTCATCCAGCACCGGAATAGAATCCTCCGAGTAGTCCTTAATCCACTCAATACAATCGTCGATCTCCTCCCGCGCATAGACAAACGGATAGGAGGTCACAATCAGATCCTCCAGCTTCGTTCCCTCCCGCGCGATAATCAGCTCATTCAGGCTCAGAGCTCCGCAAAATTTCTTCTCCTCATCGACGATGTACAAGGTTGATATGTTATCGTTATCTTCTGCCTGGCGAATCAATTCCCGCATTGCCTGCTTGATTGTCAGCTTCGATTCGATCGACACAAAATTGGTCGTCATACGGCTTCCAATCTGATCCTCATCGAAGGAAACAAGCAGCGCGATCTCCCGCTTTGCCTCATTGTCAATCAGACCCGTCAGCGTCTCCCGCTCCCGCTTGTCCATCTGCCGCAGCAACCTCGCGATCTTGTCCGCATCCATCTCCGATACGATGGCCGCTTTCTTCTTGAGATCCATCTCCTCCAGATATCCCAGAATATTATCCTCATCCGTATATTCAAAAATATTGGAAAGCTCTGCGATGTCTAGAATCCGGTACAACCGCTGACGCTCCGTGACATTCATCTCCTCCAATGCCGCGGCGATATCATTCTCATGATAATCTGTAATCTCGTCTCTCATCACCTTCGGCGAGACATTTTTCCGTATAATTGCCGCAATCTCTTTCTCGTAATGCGGTCTTAATTCCATCACTTCTTCACCGGTTATCTTTTCAAACTTCTTTTCTCTCATTTTACGATTTTCCTCCTGTCTTCCAGCACTTAAGCAACAAAAATATAGCATCTGAGACCTTCAGATACTATACGCTGTACACGTGCCCTGATTCATTTGTTGCTTTTCGGGTTCATCGTCTGTGAATACAGATGGAAGAAAAGAAAATGACTGTTGTCTCTGCGAGAATCCGGAGACCAAATCTAAAAAAATCCTCGAACGGTGTACCTCATTTCAGGACTGTCACCGCCGTTTTTCTTGTATCCCAGACTATGATATAACTTCGACCGCAACCGTCGTCCATTATGGTTCACCTCAATTCATCTTTTTATTCACACAAACATTTCTGTGCACATTTATTCTAACACTCTCACTGTACCATTTCAAGGAATATATTTCTTGATTCTCTTCCTCCACGCAAGAAGACACTTGCCTTTGATTGTTTGCCTGCTCTGTAGCATGGATTGCGATCACCTCAAGTTCGCTCCGCCCCGGAGTTTTATCTACAACTTCCCCAATCCACACCTTTGACGGCAGCTTCCCCCGCAGGCTGCTATTTCCAGATGTACCCGCCGAAAGTTATTTATCTTTTCGCTTCCTCTCCCATCAAGAAATCTTTTTCTTTTGTTTCGGCAGTTTTTCTAATATTTTTAATTTGCAAATCATTTTTTCAAAACTTTTAGGATTACTTCTGATACTTTTGCTGCCGCTTTCAACTCAAACTCCTTATAATCAGCAACAGAAGGGCTTTCACAAGACCAGCCGCTGTACCACACATATATAATATCTCGCGCCACCGCTTCATTTTCCATTTTTATCAAAAGTTCTCTTGAGTACTTTTTCCAGTGGGAATTATTGAATCTATCAGTGGTATCATCTGCATACCGCAGAGAACTCCTCCAACTGTTCCTGTCGTCTTTTCTTCCTTTCCTATTATCAACACCATGACTATTACTGTGATTATTAAAGAAATTCTTCCACTGGCATATCATGATTTTCCGCAATAATTATGGGCAAATATCCACGTGTCCTGATTTTTCCTAGACCTAAATGTTCTATAGCCAAGTGTGGAATTTATTTCCTTTGGAGCATTCTCCGAAAAATATCTGCCAAATCCTATCACAGTAAACGGAAGAGACTATGAAAAAAAGTCTGTAAATGCAAATCTTCTATGATAATGATAGAGCTGGTAAGTGCTAAAATAGGCTTCCAGCTCTTGTTTTATATATACGACATGG
>CAJLGN010000042.1 GCA_905206195.1 uncultured Roseburia sp. | reverse complement strand
CCAGGCGGGGCATACCGAGGAAGTGCACCAAACGGTGCCCTTGGAATAAAAGACAATGTGAACCGATCCCTGTTTGATGTGGCGGGGCAGGGGACGATGAACTGTTTTGGGGAGTGTTTTCTTGGACAGGCAGTTAGATCCGGCGGAAATTATCCGCGTGTTCGTGGCGTCACTACAGCGCGTGCGCTTGGTCTTTGCTCTGCTGTGTGCAGGAAGACTTCCGAGTGGAAATCATGGGGGAGGAGGGATGCGCCTCTATTTACAAAAGAGACTAAAATAATTTTTTTATTTACCGGGACTGTGATCTGCTCACAGATAAAAACAAAAAAATGGGTAAAATAACATTCAGAGAATAAAACAGCAAACCGAAAAGGAGAAAAGATATGGCAGCATTACACATTACAAAGGACAATTTTGAGAGCGAAGTATTAAAATCAGACAAGCCGGTACTGGTGGATTTCTGGGCAACATGGTGCGGACCGTGCCAGATGCTTCTCCCGGTTGTGGAGGAGCTGGCGGGCGAGGTGACCGATGCCAAGATCTGCAAGATTAACGTGGACGACGAGCCGGAGCTCGCGGCGCAGTACAAGATCATGACAATCCCGACGCTCATGGTCGTGAAGGATGGTCAGGTAGTATCAAACTCTGTCGGTGTAAAGTCCAAGGCAGAGATATTAAAGATGTTGGAAGTATAACGAGGCAATGACAGCGTAGATATTGTCTTGCAAAAAGAGGATGTCCGGAAGGTATCGAGGAAGAGCTTACCTTTCAGACATCCTCTTTTTTCATTTTGGGTTTTGATGCTCTAGAGGACCTTGCGCAGTCCCTTTCGGTCGAGGAGGGTGATTGTACCCCGGGAGAGCGACACGTACCCTTCCTTCGAAAAATAATTGAGCATCCGGGAGACTACCTCCCTGGCGGAGCCGAGATATCGTGCGATCTGCTCGTGGGTTATGTGGAGCGTATCACCGCCACTTTTTGCGCACTCGTCCAGCAAGAACGACGCGAGACGCTTGTCGAAGCTGGTGAAAAGAAGTTGTTGCATCGCCCACATAACGTCCGAGAAACGCTCTGCAGTCATCTTATAAGAAAAAAGCTCCACATAGATATTTTCAGAGGCGAGGCGTGAAAATCCCATCGAGGAGATCTGGAGAACCTCGCAGTCCGTCTCGGCGTCGACCGAGACATCAAAATCAATGCTTTGCATCACACAGGAGGCGGAGAGGATGCAGATATCACCGGATTCCAGACGGTACAAGGTGACCTCTCTGCCCTCGTCTGAGGTGATGTATGCGCGAATGCTGCCGCTTTTGACGAGCAGGACACCGATGCAGTCGTTCTCACCGCAGTGCAATGCCTGCCCTTTTGAGAAATGGGCGCGCTTTGTGCTTGCGGTGAGCAGCTCTCTCTGCGCGGGGCTGAGTTGTTCCCAAAATGCCAGATTTTCGCGGAGTGTGGACAAATCCTCCTGGTTTAACATAGCATATAACTCCTTTTATTTTTATGATAGCTTTATGATACAGGCAAATATGCCGGATAGCAAGGGAAAATGGAAACGTTTGTGTGAGTTGGTTACAGTCCCGTGTGTGCACTGCCGTTATAATGCAAAAAAAGATGGAACAGGAAGGAGATTTTATGCAAAAAAGAAGAGCGTTCGTAGACAGGAAATTCTGTGTCGGCTGCGGTACCTGTGGCAAGGTGTGTCCGCGCGGGGCCATCGGTGTCCCGAAGGGAATCTACGCCATGGTGACCGGAGAGTTGTGTGTGGGCTGTGGCATCTGTGTGAAGGCGTGTCCGGCGTCTGTGATCACAGTTCGAGAGCTGACAGAATAAAGTGGAAGAAGGAGAATTTGCTATATGAATAAGAAGAAAAAAAGATGGTATGACTACCTGTGGGTTGTCTCTGCCACCTACTTGGCACTTGGATTTTTTAATATTTTGTTTGCGTGGCTTGGGCTGATTTGCTTTTGCGTGCCGCTTTTGATTTCCATTGTAAAGGGAAATAAGGCATACTGCAACCGGTATTGTGGGAGAGGGCAGTTGTTCGAGGTGCTGGGGGGCAGGCTTGGATTATCCAGAAATAAGGACGTCCCGGGGTTTTTAAAGACCAAGTGGTTTCGGTACGGTTTCCTCACCTTTTTTATGGCGATGTTCCTCAATATGATTTTTTCTACCTATCTGGTCTTTGTGGGAACGAATGGCTTAAAAGAGGTTGTAAAGCTGCTTTGGACCTTTAAGCTCCCGTGGCAGTTTGCGTACCGCGGAAATGCGGTCGCACCGTGGGCGGCGCAGTTTGCCTTTGGCTTTTACAGTGTGATGCTCACATCCACGGTACTCGGGCTTATCACCATGCTTCTCTTTAAACCGCGCTCCTGGTGTGTCTACTGTCCGATGGGGACGATGACGCAGGGAATTTGCCAACTTAAGCACAGAGAGGAGGTATAAATGCAGCGCGCTGCCATGCCAGCTTGCGCTTTGGAGCATTTTGTAGTAATCTTATTCCAAATGCGAAGGGAGAGGTGAGATGAAAGAGCTTTTATATCTGCTCGTGGAGTATGTGGCGAAGATTCACGCCCATATTCTGCAGTTAAACGACGCGTTTGAATATAATTTTACGGATAAGGAGCTGCACTTTCTGGTGGTAGGCGTCTTGGGAATGGCATTTCTTTTCGTTGTCTATCCGATTTTTAAGTGGCTGGCAAAGCGCGACCATGTGATGGTCATCGCGTGGATCTATGTGTTCACCCTCATCATGGGAATCACTTTTGCGATTGAGATCGGGCAGAAGGTGACGAACACGGGAAATATGGAATTTGCGGATATCGTGACAGGTATCTTCGGATTTGTAGTCATGTTTTTGATTTTCTCCGCGGTGCGTGAAATCTATAAGTTGATTCGAAAAGCCATGCGACGGTGGAAAGAAGGGAAAGAGGATGAATAGATTGCTAAAACGCCTGATGGAGACGGGGGCCGTGATACTGGGAAACTGTCTTTACGCCCTCGGCGTCGCCATGTTTATCCTGCCGGGTGGACTGATTACCGGAGGGATGACCGGGATCGGGCTTTTTGTGAATGAGATGACCGGGCTTTCGGTGTCTGGCTTTGTGCTGGTTTTCAACATGGTTATGTTTTTGATTGGACTGTCTGTGTTTGGCTGGAAATTTGCTGCGAACACGATTGTAAGCACCTTCAGCTACCCCATCGCACTGGAGTTGATCAGCAGATTTTTGCGTGGGTATTCCATGACGGGGGATCTGCTCTTATGTACAGTATTTGGCGGTATCTGCATCGGGGTGGCGATCGGAATTGTCATCCGGATGGGGGCTTCCACCGGGGGCATGGACATTCCGCCGCTGGTGCTCAACCGCTATTTTAAGATTCCGGTGTCACGCTCCATCTATGTGTTCGATATGCTGATTCTCCTGCTCCAGGGAGTAAAGAGTACCGGGGAGCAGATTCTGTACGGAATTCTGCTGGTCATCGTCTATAGCACGGTGCTCGATAAATGTCTGATGCTCGGGACTGCGAAGATGCAGATCAAGGTGGTGAGCAAAAAGATCGAGGCCATCCGGCAGGCGGTTTTAAACGATATTGACCGCGGTGTCACCATGGTAAAAAGTGAGACCGGGTACATGAAGCGGGACACACAGATGCTCCTGACTGTGGTGTCCATGCGCGAGCTGGCGCGGACAGAGAAGCTGATCCGCGCGGTCGACGAGGAAGCGTTTGTGATCGTGAGCAGGGTCAGCGAGGTATCCGGGCGCGGGTTTTCCAGGAACAAGCAATATTTGGAAAAGGGGGAGGCGGCAAAATGACATTGCAGCAGTTGAGATATGCGCTCACGATCGCGGATTGTGGGTCGATGAACGAGGCTGCCAAGCAGCTGTTTCTCTCCCAGCCAAGCCTGTCAGAGACGATCAAAGAGTTGGAGGGGGAAATCGGAATCCAGATTTTTCTGCGCTCCAACCGCGGTATCGTCATCACGCCGGAGGGTGAGGAATTTCTCGGCTACGCCAGGCAGGTGAAGGAGCAGTTTGGACTGCTCCAGTCGCGCTATATTGACAAGCAGAAGAAGGAGACGTTTAGTGTGTCCATGCAGCATTACACATTCTCGGTGCAGGCGTTTGTGGAGACGGTGAAAAAGGCGGGGATGGACAGCTATGAATTTGCGGCGCACGAGACGACAACCTACGATGTCATGGAGAATGTGCGGAATTTTAAGAGTGAGATCGGAGTTCTTTACTTGAACGATTTCAACGAGAAGGTTCTCATGAAGATTATCCGGGAAAAAGGGTTGGAATTCATTGGCTTGTTTTCCTGTGATACCTATGTCTACTTGTGGTCGGGCCATCCGCTGGCGGGCCGGGAGACGATTTCGATGCAGGAGTTGGACGCATATCCCTGCCTCTCTTTTGATCAGGGGAGGAATAATTCACTGTACCTGGCAGAGGAGATGAAAAGCACATACGATTACAAGCGGCTCATCAAGGCGAACGACCGTGCCACTATGCTCAATTTCATGAGGGGACTAAACGCCTACACACTGTGCTCTGGAATTATCTGCGAGGAGCTAAACGGAAGTGATTATATGGCGATTCCACTCAGCGAGACGGAGCAGATGCGCATCGGGTATGTGAAGCGAAAGGGCGCCAAGATCAGTCACATTGGGGAAAGCTATATCCGGGAACTGGAACGGTACCGGGAAAAAATCATGTGAATACACGCGGGGCCGACGATTTGTCATAGGTATAGCCTATAATGAATTATCGGCTTCTCGTATTAACACTTTTTTCAGTACATTGTTATAATAATCAGTGTAAGCAAAAGCAGAGCCGGCAAGCAGGGCTTTTGCGATACGACAGACAAGAAAGGAAGCAGACATGTCAGCAATCGAAGTACGGCATTTATATAAGACGTTCGAGCAGAAAGGCGGCCGTGTGGACGCCCTGAAGGATATTTCACTTAAGATCGAGGAGGGCGATATCTACGGGATTATCGGAATGTCCGGCGCGGGGAAGAGCACTTTGGTGCGTTGTCTAAACTACCTGGAACGGCCGACCGCGGGGGAGGTCATCGTGGGAGGTCAGGAGCTTGGAAGTCTCACGGAGAAGGAGCTGCGCACACAGCGAAGTGATATTGCAATGATATTTCAGCATTTTAACTTGCTGATGCAGAAAAATGTTATCGATAATGTGTGCTTTCCGATGCTGATTCAGGGAACTGGAAAAAAGGAAGCGAGGGAAAAAGCATATCAGTTTTTGCATACGGTGGGGTTGGAGGAAAAAGCGAAGGCCTATCCGTCACAACTCTCGGGCGGGCAGAAGCAGAGAGTGGCCATAGCAAGAGCGCTGGCATCTGATCCGCGGATTCTGCTCTGTGACGAGGCGACAAGCGCGCTTGATCCACAGACCACGGCGACGATTTTGGCGCTGCTGCGGCAAATCAACCGGGAATTTGGCATCACCATTGTCATCATCACCCATCAGATGTCAGTCATCCGCGAGATCTGCACACATGTGGCAATTGTGGAGCAGGGCGAGCTGGCGGAGCAGGGACTCGTGGAGGACATTTTCAACCATCCGAAGTCGCGGGCGGCGAGAGAGTTGATCTTGAAGGATCGTCCGGAGGGAAGCTGGGAAGGTCAGCCGGGCGTCGAGGAGAGCGGGGAAGCCGAGCGGTGGCAGGGAGAGGATCGCCAGGTGGAGCGCCTGTCCGGAAACAAAAAGCTTCGCATTGTATTTTCTCAAAATTCTGCCTTTGAGCCGGTCATCGGCAATATGGTACTCAAGTTTGGGACTCCGGTGAACATCCTGCGCGCGGACACCAAGAATGTCGGGGGATTTGCCAAGGGAGAGATGATACTGGGACTGCCCGCAGAGAAAGAACTTCAGCGGCAGATGCAGGAATATCTGGCAGAAAAGGGACTTGAGATCGAGGAGGTGACAGAAGATGTGGAGTGAAGCGGTGATTGATATGATTCTGATTGGTATCTGGGAGTCGGTGTACATGACGGTGGGCTCCACGCTCCTTGGATACGCCTTTGGACTTCCGATGGGAATTTTGCTCGCCGTCACAGATCAGGAGGGAATCCGTCCCAATAAAGTCTGCTACAAGGCGTTGGATGTGGTCGCGAATATTGTGCGGAGTATCCCATTTTTAATCCTGCTGATCCTGCTGATTCCTTTCACGAGAGCGCTGATTGGGAAAAGCTACGGCTCCACAGCCACGATCGTGCCGCTCGTCATGGCGGCGGCGCCATTTATTGCGCGTATGGTGGAGTCCTCCTTGAAGGAGGTCGATGCCGGGGTCATCGAGGCGGCACGGTCCATGGGGGCAGGGAGTTGGACGATCATCACAAAGGTACTTTTGGTGGAGGCCCGGACATCTCTCATTGTCGGAAGTACGATTGCCATCGGTACGATTCTTGGCTACTCCGCTATGGCGGGGGCGGTCGGCGGCGGCGGACTTGGAGCGATCGCTATCCGCTACGGTTACAACCGCTACGAGGTGGACATTATGATGGTGACGGTCATTTTATTAGTGATATTGGTACAGATCTTCCAGACTATAGGAATGCGGATCGCATCCAGACTGGACAGACGCAGATCATAAAAGAAGAGGAGATTACATGATGAAAAAGAGAGTATTGACAGGAATTTTAGCAGGAGTGCTGGCATTGACAGCTTTGGTGGGATGCGGCGGCACAGGAGAAGAGGCAAATGCAAACAGCGGTGCGAATGCCGCGGCGGATGCAGCAGGCGCTGCCGGAGGAACTGAGGTAGGTGCTGCGGCCGGGGGAGCTGCATCGAAGGGCAAGATCACGGTGGCGGCTTCCGCCACCCCTCACGCGGAGATTTTAGAGCAGGCGAAGACGATTCTTGCAGAGCAGGGCTGGGATCTTCAGGTCACGGTGTTTGACGATTATATTCTGCCCAACGAGGTGGTGGAGAGCGGGGAGTTCGATGCGAACTATTTCCAGCACATCCCATATCTCGAGAACTTCAATGCGGAAAAAGGGACACACTTAGTCAATGCGGGAGGAATTCATTATGAGCCATTTGGCATCTACCCGGGAACGAAGAGTGATCTGGCAGAGATTGCGGAGGGCGATGTGATCGCAGTGCCAAACGATACCACAAACGAGGCGCGGGCGCTTCTTCTTCTGCAGGATAACGGCATCATTACTCTGAAAGAGGGCGCTGGACTGGAGGCGACAGTCAACGATATTGAGGAGAATCCGTACAATGTGAAGATCGAGGAGCTGGAGGCTGCACAAGTTCCGCGTGTCATCCCGGAGGTATCCTACGTCGTGCTGAATGGAAACTACGCGCTGGAGGCTGGATATTCGGTTGCCAACGATTCCATCGCCTATGAGGAGTCTGACTCTGAGGCGGCGAAAACCTACGTGAATGTCATTGCGGTAAAAGAGGGCAATGAGAACAGCGAGGGGGTGAAAGCGCTGGTGGACGCGCTGAAATCCGATGCGCTCAAGCAGTATATCAATGACACCTATGATGGCGCAGTCATTCCGTTTGAATAAGAAGATAAGAAATAAAATGTCGATTTTATAAAATGGACGCCGCACAGAATATAGGATTTTGTGCGGCGGTTCTTTTTGTATTTTGATGTCGACTTTGCAGCGTTGCTTCTTTGCAGCAAATGGATTAAAATAAGAATATATGTCGATACGGAAAAAACCCTGGAGGGGGAACAGCGGAGAGAGAAAAGATGAGAGGGTCGAAATATGTTGCAGGATTTGAAGGCGATATCGGATGGAAAAATATACGGAAGTAATGATATGGTGCGCGCGGCTTGCAATGATTGCGAGGGATGCCATGCGTGCTGTGAGAAGATGGGGACATCTATCGTCTTGGATCCGCTTGATATATGGAGGATTAACGCCGCGACGGGGAGGCAGTTTGAGGAATTGCTGGAGGATACCATTGAGCTGAATCTTGTGGAGGGATTGATATTGCCAAACCTCCAGATGAGGGGGGCGCTCGAACAGTGCGCGTTTTTGGATGAGAAGGGTCGATGCAGCATCCATGCGATGCGCCCGGGGCTGTGTAGAGTATTTCCGCTGGGACGTATCTATGGGGAGAGTCAGATTCGCTACTTTCTACAGTCGGGCGCCTGCAGGAAGCCAGGCCGCAGTAAGGTGAAGGTCAGCCGGTGGCTGGATGCGCCGGAGCAGAAGCAAAATGAGCAGTTCCTGCTCGCCTGGCATGAGTTTCGCAGGCGGGTGCACGAGCGCTTGCAAGAGACGGACGAGGGGGCGGCAAAAACAATACATTTGTTTCTGTTGAAGCAGTTTTTCATGAAGTCTTACGAGACAGTGGGAGAGTTCTATCCGCAATTTGCGGAGCGCATGG
>CAJLGN010000041.1 GCA_905206195.1 uncultured Roseburia sp. | reverse complement strand
GCTCGCAGAATATGTGCCAGTTCTCTGTGAGAGGTTTCACATTAAAAGAGAGGATGTCAAGCTTGTGGATGTGGATGGACTGTCCCGCCCGGTTCCGGTTCTGCCCGAAAAATTGTCACGCAAGGTGGAGAAGCGCCTCGTGAAAATGGGTGTGGACGTCGTTATGGACGCAACAGTCGTTGGGGTTGGAGAGAACTCTATCCGCTTTAAGAAAAATGATGAGGTGAAAGAATACGCGGCGGGCACCGTAATCTGGACGGCAGGCATCGAGAGCGCCGAGCTTACAGCTGAGGTGGCAAAAGAGTTAAAGAGCGCTGCAAGAGGGAGAATCGAGGTCGATTCCTATTTAAGAAGTGTGGACCATGAGAACGTGTACGTGATCGGAGACAATATGCTCTACACTGTACCGGGTGAGGAGCGTCCGGTTCCACAGATGGTCGAGAATGCGGAGCACAGCGCGGGGACAGCGGCGAACAACATTGTGGCGGCGATCACAAAGAAGGGCGAGATGGAGGAGTACAATCCGAAGTTCCATGGAGTCATGGTATGTGTCGGAGGGCGCTACGGGACCGCGAGGGGCGGTATGGCAAAGCATCAGATGAATCTGGCATCCTTTTTTGCGATGTTCGCAAAGCATTTTATCAACCTCGTTTACTTCATTCAGGTCATGGGATGGACGAAGGTATCCAGCTACTTAAGACATGAGATCTTTACAATCCGAAACCGCAGAAGTTTTGTGGGGGGACATTTCTCCAACCGTACACCGAGCTTTCTTTTAGTTCCGCTTCGCCTGTGGCTTGGGGCGACATGGATCTTTGAGGCGGTGATGAAGATCGTGGAGGGCTGGTTCCAAAAGCCGATGCTGACTGGATTTTTCGGCGGCGCGAACGCGTGGTATACTTCGATTATCACGAGTGCGAACGGTGGAGCGGGGAGCGTGACGGGCGCGGCTGCGACAGCGGTGGACGCGGCGGCTGGTGCAACGGGAGCGGCAGTCGATGCAGTTGCGAGCGCGACTGGGGCAGTCGCGGATACGGCGGCAAGTGTCGGAACGCTTTTGATGGATTTGGATTTTGGACTGTTTGAGGCCATTTTCGTCAGTGGAAAAGAGCTTGCGCATTCCACGCTGGCGGACTATGCATTCCGGTTGAACATTCCATTTGTAAACTGGTCTGTGGACAATATGGTGCTCTCGAGCGACAATATGCAGATCTTCATGCAGATTATGATTGTGGTTCTGGAGCTTGCAGTGGGAGCTGGATTGATGAGTGGTCTGTTCACGTTCCCGTGCGCAGGAGTTTCGTTGATTCTCCAGTTCATGTTCTTAAGCACAACCGGATTGTACTTAAATAGCATGTGGATGATTTTTGCGAGTGTCGCACTTTTGATTGGCGGCGGATATACGCTCGGTTTTGATTACTATGTGGGACCGTTTTTGAAGAAGCACTGGAAAAATGTAAGATGGGTTAAGAGGTGGTATTTCTACAATGACTGATTTGTCCTTGAATTTTGAAACCGCGTTTGAAAGAACCAGAGAAGAGATAGATCGGATTCTGCTCACCGCCCCGCTTTTGATCCGCACTTACACGTCGCATCTGACGTCAACGCACGGAAAATTTGTGCGGGCGCGGGCGGTTTTGGCCTGTGCGATGGACGAGAAAGGATGTATCCATAAGGATGCCGTCGTCTTTGCGGCGGCGATTGAGATGCTTCATCTGGCGACGCTGGTTCACGATGATATTATGGACGATGCCAGTCTGCGCAGAGGAGTGGAGACACTCCAGAAGAAGTTTGGAAAGCGCACGGCCGTGATCTGTGGGGATTACCTGCTGGCGGCGGCGATCAAGGAGCTTCAGCGGGTGGAGGACCCGGATAAATACAAAAATCTGGACGCCTCTAAATACATGGAGCAGATCTGCATGGGCGAGCTCAGGCAGAATGTGAACAACCGAAATTACAGTCTGTCGATGTTCCGCTATTTGAGTATCATAAATGGTAAGACAGCGGCACTGTTTGAGGCCTCTTATTTCGCGGGGGCTGTAATCTGCGAGGGGGACGAGCAGAGGCTGCGTCTGTACCGCCAGCTCGGGAGATATACGGGTGTGATTTTTCAGTTGACAGACGACTGCATTGATTATGAGTGGGACACAAAGACTGCCAGGAAGAGTGTGCAGTCTGACTTTGAGCAGGGGGTCATCACGCTTCCGGTTATCTATACCTTCCACAATAATCCGGAGCTTAAGAAGCGGGCGGAGGAGGGAAAACTCTCCACGGAGGAGCTTCTGGACGAGGTAAAAAAGAGCGGAGGAGCCAGGTTTACACATCAGACAGCAGGGCGTTATTATGAAAAAGCCCAGAGCGCGTTGGAGGCGCTGGATTTTCAGCATCAGAAGGCAGACATTTTGAGAGAACTGCTCAATTTATCCTACTATGGATTGAAAAAATAGTTATTTTTCCAGCCGCAAGGCCGGTGAAAGATAAAATCAACAAAAAGAGAGGGAATGATTTATGAAAAAGAGAATCGCGTTATTATTAGGACTGGTACTTACCGTGTCTTCTCTGGCAGCAGGCTGCGGTGAAGCGAAGGACGCAGGACAGAACACAGGAGCTGCAAACAACCAGGCAGTGGCAGGAACTGAGAGTCAGACAGCGGGAAATGGCACAGTAGTTGCGGAGGGGGGATTAAAGACTGGTCTCGCGCTGAGCACAAGTTTGTCAAACTCCAAGGATGCAGCGGCGGATGCAGAGGGCCTTGTGCAGGCAAATGTGACGATCGCCGCAGTTACGGTTGATGCGGACGGAAAAATCGTGGAGTGTATGATCGATGGCACAGAGGCCGCTGTAAATTTCGGAACAGACGGAAAGATCACATCAGATCTCGCGAAAGAGTTTGTGGGCAAGCAGGAGTTAGGCACAGATTACGGCATGGGAGAGGCCTCTCCGATCGGCAAGGAGTGGAATGAGCAGGCAGACGGATTTGCAGCCTACTGCGTGGGTAAGACAGCGGATGAGGTACTTGGAATCGCGGTGAGCGAAGCGGGCATTGCGACAGATGAGGAATTACTTGCGTCCTGCACCATCCGTATCGGTGGTCTTCAGGCTATTGTTGCAAAAGCGGTCAACAACGCGGCAGACATGGGTGCACAGGCTGGCGATAAGCTCGGCCTCGGCGTGACTGCAAATATCAATCAGTCCACAGACGGAACGGCGGTACCTTACACGACTGCGACTGCACTGACTGTAAACGGTGAGGGCAAGATCACAAGCGCAACCATCGATGCAGTTCAGCCGAGAGTGACATTCGATGCGGCTGGTAAGATTACGTCTGATATTGCGGCGCAGGTTCCGTCAAAGAACGAATTGGGCGACGCTTTTGGAATGAAGGTGGCCTCCTCCATCGGCAAGGAGTGGAACGAGCAGGCTGCGGCATTTGCGCAGTATGCAGTTGGCAAAACGGTAGACGAAGTGAACGGGATTGCATTGACAGAGGGAGTTCCTTCTGACGCGGATCTTGCGGCTTCCGTGACCATCCATGTTGGAGATTTCAACACGGCAATCACAAAAGCGGTTGACAACGCAAAATAAGATACAACGATAATGAGTCGCCAGGGGAGTGTGCGTTTACGCGCGCTCCTCTTTTGCAAACAGGAGGTGTCCCGCGGCGCGGGCTTTTGCACAGGGGAAAAGGAAGTATGAACAGGAAAAAGAAAGCGGGAATTCTTGCAGTCGCGGTCGTGCTGCTCGCTCTGCTGGCGGCAAGGTATCAGAATAAAAATGAGATGGTGAGATATACGGCGACATTTCTGGATGTATTTGACACAAAGACAGATGTTGTAGGGTATGCGACGGGCGAGGAGGAGTTTACGGCTCAGGTGGAGCTGTTAAAAGAAAAGCTGGTCTATTACAATCAGTTGTATGATATTTATCATAACTATGAGGGAATTAATAACATCAAGACGATCAATGACAATGCGGGAATTGCCCCGATTGTGGTTGACCGGGAAATCATTGGTCTGTTACAATTCAGTAAGGATATGTATGAGCAGACTCAGGGGCAGACCAATATCGCTATGGGAAGCGTGCTTTCCATCTGGCACGATTACAGGGAGGCTGGGGTGAACAGTCCATTGGATGCCAAGCTTCCGCCGATGGACGAGCTTGAAAATGCATCCGCACACATGGATATCGGGGACATTATTATCGACGAGGAGGCGTCCACGGTTTACCTGAGCGATCCGGAAATGTCCCTGGATGTGGGGAGTATTGGAAAGGGTTACGCCGTGCAGCGCGTCGCGGAGTACGCCAGAGAGATCGGAATGGAGAATGTACTCTTAAGCGTCGGGGGGAATGTCTGTGCTGTGGGGGAAAAGCAAAAAGGGACAGCTTGGAGGCTTGGGATCCAAAATCCTGACCTAAGCAGTGAGGAGGCGTACGTGAAAAAGGTGGATGTGCGGGATGCGTGTGTGGTCACAAGCGGCAATTATCAGCGCTACTACACCGTGGATGGCGTCCGGTATTGTCATATCATAGACCCGGACACGCTGATGCCCGCAGATTATTTTGCGTCGGTGTCGATCATCACTGCGGATTCCGGGATGGCGGATGCGCTCTCGACCTCCCTCTACAATATGCCGTTTGACGAGGGACTCGCCTTTGTCAACGGGATGGATGGCGTGGAGGCGATGTGGATTTTTGGAGATGGAAGTATCCGGTATTCCGAAAGTTTTGAGCAGTATGTTGCACAGTAGAAAAGCAGAGGGAGAAGATGGAGAAAAAAACCGGAAAAAAAGATGTGATTCTAATCATGGCAATACTGGCGGTGGCGCTTGCGTCCTATTTTGGCATCCGGTATTACCAAGGAATGAATACGAGAGAAGCTGTGGCAGTCGTGAAGGTGGGGGAGGCAGAGTATGGCCGTTTTCCGTTGAATGCGGATGTCACAGAGAAAATAGAACTGCCGGACGGCTCCTACAATATCCTGGAAATCCGGGATGGGAAAGCCGATATCACCGAGGCTTCCTGTCCGGATGGAATCTGTGTCGATCACCGTCCGGTGAGCAGGAAGAATGAGACGATCGTCTGTCTGCCCAATAAGGTGGTGGTGGAAATTCAAAACGGAGAGGAATCCGATGTGGATTCTATGACAAATTAGAAAGCGGATGATGGGTATGTCTACAAAAAAAATCGCTTATTTGGGACTCTTGATCGCTTTGGCATTTGTGTTTTCCTATGTGGAGTTTTTGATTCCGGTCAATCTGGGTGTGCCGGGGGCGAAGCTTGGACTGGCGAATCTTGTCATTGTGGTGGCGCTGTACACGCTGAGCGAGCGGGATACGTTTCTTTTGTCCATGATAAGAATTGTGCTGGTGGGCATTACGTTTGCAGGCATGGCCAGCACGCTCTACAGCTTTGCCGGCGGGATTGTCAGCTACGCGGTTATGGTCATCGCGAGGCGGACGAAGTTTTTGTCCATCACGGGCGTGAGCGTTTTAGGAGCGGTGTTCCACAATGTGGGGCAGATTATCATGGCAATTTGGGTGGTGAAGACGGCCAGTCTGATCTATTATCTGCCTGTGCTTTTGGTGGTCGGAAGTCTCTCCGGCATCGCGATCGGCGTGCTGGGGGCCAGAGTCACAAGTAGGATACAAAAAATTGTAAAATGGGAGTAGGTTTTTGGCGAAAGTAACAAAATACGGGCTGTGCGGGAAAAAAACTTGTAAACCGTGCGTCCGTATTTTATAATAGCAGAAAATTGAAATGTGCTGTCTGTGCAACAGTGAAAAGGCAGTGGTATCGCGAATAATTTTGGAAGGATATAAGTGTATGAATGTGGAAGAAAAAGTGATCGTCATTGATTTTGGGGGTCAATACAATCAGCTGGTTGCGCGGCGTGTCAGAGAATGTAATGTTTACTGTGAGATATATTCCTACCGGACGGATATCGCGCAGATCAAGGCGATGAATCCCAGGGGAATCATCCTTACCGGGGGGCCGAACAGCTGTTATGAGGCGGATTCACCGTCTTATACGAAGGAACTTTTTGACCTTGGAATTCCGGTGTTGGGACTCTGCTATGGGGCGCAGCTTATGATGCATGTGCTTGGGGGAAAGGTGGAGAAGGCGCCGGTGCGCGAGTACGGGAAGGCGGAGGTCATGGTGGAGACAGATTCCCCGCTGTTTTCCAACGTGGCGCCGACTACGACCTGCTGGATGAGCCACTTTGACTATATTTCAAAAATTGCACCTGGATTTGAGATTGCAGCGCGCACGGCAGACTGTCCGGTGGCAGCGGCAGAAAACTGTGAGAAGAAGCTTTTCGCAATTCAGTTTCACCCGGAGGTACTTCACACCCAGGAGGGAACGAAGATGCTTCAGAACTTCGTGCGCGGTATCTGTGGTTGTGCGGGAACATGGAGAATGGATCATTTCGTGGAAAATTCTATCCAGGAGATTCGCAAGAAGGTCGGAAATGGAAAGGTGCTGTGTGCATTATCGGGAGGGGTGGACTCTTCTGTGGCGGCCGTCATGCTGGCGAAGGCGATCGGTGACCAGTTGACCTGTGTTTTTGTGGATCACGGTCTGCTCCGCAAAAATGAGGGCGATGAGGTGGAGGAGATTTTTGGACCCAGCGGTTCCTATGAGCTGAATTTTATACGGGTCAACGCGCAGGAGCGCTTTTACGGTAAGCTAGCGGGAGTGACCGAGCCAGAGCAGAAACGAAGGATTATAGGCGAGGAGTTCATCCGCGTGTTCGAGGAGGAGGCCAAGAAGATTGGTGCTGTGGATTTCCTGGTGCAGGGAACCATCTACCCGGACGTAGTGGAGAGCGGTCTGGGTGGAGAGTCGGCGGTGATTAAGTCCCACCACAATGTCGGCGGTCTGCCGGAGTGCGTGGATTTCAAGGAGATTATTGAGCCGCTTCGCAGCCTATTCAAGGATGAGGTGAGAAGGGCGGGGCTGGAGCTTGGCATCCCGGAGAAGTTGGTGTTCCGCCAGCCGTTCCCGGGTCCAGGACTCGGTGTTCGCATCATCGGTGAGGTGACCGCTGAGAAGGTGCGGATTGTGCAGGATGCGGATGCGATTTACCGCGAGGAGGTCGCAAACGCAGGTATGGACCGATCCATCGGGCAGTATTTTGCCGCGCTCACCAATATGCGCTCCGTCGGGGTTATGGGGGATGAGAGGACTTATGATTACGCGGTGGCGCTTCGGGCGGTCAATACGATTGATTTTATGACGGCCGAGGCGGCGGAGATTCCGTTTGGGGTGCTGCAGACGGTGATGAGCAGGATTATCAATGAGGTCAGAGGCGTGAACCGGGTATTTTATGATCTCACGAGTAAACCGCCGGGAACGATTGAGTTTGAATAGTAAACAGGGAGCCGGGAAGCCGCATAAACAGCGGACTTTCCGGCTCTTTGTGTATGGCGTGATACCTTTTTGATACCTGAATATTGATTAAGAATGAGTAATTTCAATATTATGGTAGATGGCATATGTGACTTTGGGATCAATTATTTTATATATTACAGCTCCGCCGGCACGTTTTAAATCTGTTTTCTTGACTAAACCTATATTCATCATTCCTGTAATATAGTTCGTTGTAGATCCGCCTGTATTAGCACACGAGCGTAATTCATCATTAGTGAATTCGTCAGTATTATTAAGCGGTGATAGATACTTTATGTATGAATAAATGTCATTAGTATTTTTTCTTGCATTTTTTCTTCTAGGATAATATTCATAGAAAGAAAAGTTTTTAACGAAAGAATCCATGCCTTTTAAAATGGCTGTGTTTGAAATAAGTGAATGATTTTTATTAAGCATGAATTGTGCTTTAAATATTTCATCTAATAATCCCCACAAATCTCTGGGATTAGAATTTGCCAAATTAAATATTTCATGTATGGTTGATTCGGTCACATCTTTTTCTAATATTGTTCGATAATCTAAAACTCGACTATTAGAATATGTTTTTAGACGTTGATTTAAAATGTTCTCCAGTTCGTTTGTTTCCCAACTGATATCATAGGTATAATGCTTTGAACGGCGGAATGTTGAACTTAAAGAAGAAAAAGGAATTTTCCAAACAGCAATAAATAACTGAATGTTTGGGTTAAGCCAAAGGTCGTTGTTGCAGAGTAATTCTTTAATAAATAAAGATATAGCTTCTGAATCATTTTCTAATCGAATATCCTCATCTAATTTATCGATTGTTACAAATGGTTTTGTTCCGGTTATTTCATTGATTAACAATAATGATTTATTTAAAAGAGAATATGAAATTTCCACCGATTTAAAATCCTTTGATACAGGAAACTGTATATCAGGGAATATTTTTCGGATTTCGTTTTCACTTATTACAGGAAGGTAGGCACCAAAGTGCTTATTTAGCGAGTGTGTGAAATTTTTTCTGTAAATAGCTAATAACAGCAAGGTCTTCTATGGTAAAATATAAATCAT
>CAJLGN010000040.1 GCA_905206195.1 uncultured Roseburia sp. | reverse complement strand
GGAGGAACTGCGGGCAATCTACTCTACCGGGATGGGAAAGATTAAGATTCGCGGAAAAGTGGAGATTGAGCAGTCGAAGGGGGGCAGGGCGCGCATTGTCATCCGGGAGATTCCATACACGATGATCGGAGCAAACATCGGAAAGTTCTTAAATGATGTCTACAGCCTGGTGGAGACGAAAAAGACGAGCGACATTGTGGATATCACAAATCAGTCCTCGAAGGAGGGCATTCGCATTGTGATTGAGCTGCGCAAGGGCGCTGACGCGGAAAATCTTAAGAATCTTCTATATAAAAAGACGAAGCTTGAGGATACGTTCGGCGTCAATATGCTGGCGGTGGTGGATGGAAGACCGGAGACGATGGGAATCGTTCCCATCATCCGGCACCACGTCGATTTTCAGTATGAGATTGCGACGAGAAAATACAGGACACTGCTCGCAAAGGAGCTGGATAAAAAGGAGATTCAGGAAGGCTTGATTGCGGCGTGCGATGTCATAGACCTGATCATTGAGATCCTGCGGGGCAGCGCCAATGTCAAGGAGGCGAAAGCCTGTCTGACGGCCGGAATCACGGACGGCATCCGCTTTAAATCGGAACAGTCGAAAAAGGATGCCAATGGACTGCGGTTTACGGAGCGGCAGGCGGATGCAATTCTTGAGATGCGTCTTTATAAGCTGATTGGACTGGAGATCGAAGCGCTGATGCGGGACCACGAGAAGACGCTTGCCAACATCGCCGAGTACGAGGAGATTCTAGGGAATCGCGCGTCCATGGCGCGGGTTATCATAAGGGAATTAACGGCGTACAAAAAGGAGTATAGCCGTCCAAGAAGAACTGCGATCGAGGAGCTGGAGGAGGTGGTCATCGCCGAGAAGAAGATCGAGGAGATGGATGTGGTATTTCTGATGGACCGCTTTGGGTACGCCAAGACGATCGACGTTGGAACTTATGAGCGGAACAGGGAGGCAGCGGATGCGGAGAACCGCTGTGTTTTGACTTGTAAGAACACGGACAAGATCTGCATCTTTACAAACCGGGGGCAGATGCACCTGCTGAAGGTATTAGATCTGCCGTTTGGCAAGTTCCGTGACAAGGGTACTCCGATCGATAATCTGAGCAATTACAACAGCAGCGAGGAGAATGTTGTGTATATCACAAATCTTGGCGCGCTCGTGGGCGAGAAGCTCATCTTCGGCACGCGCACCGCAATGCTAAAGGTCGTGGAGGGCAGCGACTTCGATGTGGCTAAGCGCACCACCGCCGCGACGAAGCTGGCGGACGGGGATGAACTGCTTTTCGTCGAAAATCTGCAGGCGGATGCGACGCTTGTCATGCACTCGGAGAAGGACTTCCTCCTGCGCATTGATGCATCCCAGATCCCGCAGAAGAAAAAGGGTGCGGTCGGTGTGCGCGGTATGAGACTCGGCGACGGGGATGGGCTCAAAGGAATTCATCTGCTGGCAGGCACAGAGAATGTCAGCCTGGAGGTAAAAGGCAAAGAGGTTGTCTTAAACCGCTTGCATATTGGTAACCGGGACACAAAAGGAACAAAGAAGTAAAAGAGGTTGTGATGAGAGCGATTTTATTTGATCTGGATGGAACGATCATTAACTCCGAGGAGGGGATCACAAAGTGTGTCCAGTATGCCCTAAAGGCTCACGGAATTGATGAGCCGGACAGGGGAAAGCTTCTGTGTTTTATCGGACCTCCGCTTGAACCTGTCTTTCGGGAGAAGTACGGAATGACGGGGGAGGAGGCTTGGCAGGCCGTTGTAAAATACAGGGAGCGCTTCGATGAAAAAGGAATTTTTGAGTGCTGTCTGTACGATGGGGTGAAAGATGTCATCCTGAATCTGAAGAAAAAGGGCTATGTGCTTGCACTTGCATCCTCCAAGCCAGAGGAGGCGTGCAGGCGCATTTTAGAGCACTTTGGGTTGTTGCCGTATTTTGATGAGGTGGTGGGTGCCACACTGGACGAATCGATCAGCACGAAGGAGGAGGTGCTTGCAGAGCTGGGGCGCAGGATGGAACGTTTTGCGATAGGCAGGACAGAAATGTGTCTGATCGGTGATACAAGGTATGACGCCGTGGGAGCGAGGGCATTTGGCATTCGCTGCATCGGTGTGAGCTATGGATTTGGAACGAGGGAGGAGCTGTTCGACGCGGGGGCGGAGGCGGTATTCAACCGAATTGAGGAAGTGGAGTGCTATATTGAGAATGACAAGAATGTATAAAATCTGGCAGATTCTCTACCCGGTTGGGATTTATTATGTGGTGTCAAGTCTCGTGTATTTTGTTCTCGGGCGCGTGTTTGGGGAGGCAAAGGAGAGTTATATGCTCCGGCAGTTATTATGTGCGGTCTCGACGATCCCGTTTGTATATTCTTTTTACAGGCAGGATGGGCAGTTTGAGGAGATCGTGTATGGGAAAAAGAAGCTGACGCTGAACTGGGAAAGCATCTGGGGTGCGCTTTTTAGCATTGTGTCAGCGATCCTGCTGGGCATCGGCGTAAACAATGTGATCGCCATGACACCGCTGATTCAGATGTCGGAGGGATTTGTCGAGGCGAACGATTCTTTTTTTGCGGGGCGCATAGCGTATGAGCTTCTTGGCTCCTGCCTGATCATTCCGATTGCGGAGGAGCTTTTGTACCGCGGCGTTGTGTACAGGAGACTCCGCGTTCTGATGGGGGCGGCTCCTGCAATCATTTTGTCTGCAGGGCTGTTTGGGTTGATGCACTTTAATCTGGTACAGTTTCTGTACGCTGGTGTACTGGGACTTCTTCTGGCGTTTCTCCTGGAGCGGACGGGATTTTTGTATGCGCCCATTCTTGGGCACATTGCGGCAAACGTCGCCGCTGTTGTTCGGCAGGAGACGGGGTGGCTTTCTTTTTCGTATGAATTAGACCCGGCGGGAATCGGATTTACCGCGGCGGTTCTCCTTGCAGCTGGCATACTTGTGAGGTGCAGTGTGAAGGGATGCTGTAGAGAAGAAAAGCGGTAATCTTCATAAAAATTTAAGAAAAATCGTGGAAATTGTTAAGTCCACCGTAAAACTTTTTAGCCGTATATTCGTCTATAATAAGGGAAGATTCGAGTAGAATTGGAAAACGAGAGTGGGGGGAAGAATGATGAGCGATCAACCGTTGGGAGACATGATCTGGGAGGGCAATGGCTGTCGGGGACGGGGGCAGGTGAGAGGGAGCCACGCCGGGGATGTCGAGGATCGGCATGCTGCGAAGCGGCAAAGGAAAAAGTTGCGCAGAATACAGGCGAGAAGAAGGAAACTACTGTTTTACATATTGCAAGGATTGTTTTTTGTTGCCATAGGGCTGCTCGCATTTGGCATCAGGCAGAGCCTTTTGCGCGCGGAGAAAACCAGTGCGCAAAGTTCCCGGAGTTTGGCAGGGAAGGCGTTCGTGCAGCCGGCGGGCGAGGAGCAGAATGCAGGGCAGCTTGTGGCGTGCAGCAATGGACAACTAGTGGAAGATTACGCATCGTACTGTGCGCTGGATGAAGTGGAAGCTCCCGCAAAGAGGGGGGCACATGAGGTGCGTCAGAAGCTTGGATTACTGTCCGCGGAGTACCCGCTCATCAAAGAGATCTACGACGACTTGAGCGCCTACCCGGAGGACATGCTTGAGGCGCTCGCAAACAACCCGGAGATGGCAGATTTTGTGGCGGGATATCCAAAGGCGGATCGGACGAGTACCGGTGGGTTGACTGAGTTGGAAAAGAATCAGAAATATCCTCTTTTTTTACAGTGGGATCCCAGGTGGGGTTATCATCCGTACGGGGATGGCAGTAATATTGGTCTTGCCGGGTGCGCGACGGCGGCACTGTCGATGGCGCTCTATTACTTGAACGGGGATGCGGCATTCCTGCCGGATAAGATTGCGGAGTACGCGATGGAAAACGACTATTATATGTCTGGGACAGGGACGAAGTGGGCCTTGATTGAGGATGTGCCGCCGAAGTACGGTGTTTTGGTGGACGAGCTCAGTCTCAAGGAGGAGGCCATGCGGCAGACGCTGGATGCGGGAAATATTCTGATCAGTACCATGCGTCCGGGAGATTTCACAGCGGCTGGACATTTTATCGTCATCTACGGCTACGATGCGGACGGTTTTTTGGTCAACGATCCAAACTGCGTGGCGCGCAGCAGAAGAAGCTGGACGTTTGCGGAGCTTGGCTGGCAGATAAAGCAGATGTGGTCGCTCGGCAAGGAATAGGTGTGAGGAGAAATCCGCAGATATGGGTCGGTGGGAACTATATCTGCGGATTTTCGTTGTTTTAAGAGCGGCGGTGCAAAGTATCCGCACGGGGATCCACACGCGGATGTATCGATTGCACGGCATGGGAGAGGGTGCGATGAAGACTGTCAATGCGGTGAAATAGTATTTGTGTTTTAATTTTAATTTAATGTCCCTGTTTTATGATGGGGCTACATTAAAAAAAGGAGAATTCATGACTATGGAAAACCAATTAAAAAAGAGAATCGGAATTGGCGCAGGGATTGCCCTGCTGCTGGTAATTGTGGGATTTGTGGCAGTTATGTGCCTGAGAATCGACGTCGCGAAGGCGGAGCAGATCGCGCTGGAACTGGCGGGTGGTGGACAGATTGTAGAGCGCGAAATCAGCAGCGAGGGGCTGTGGAACGAATACAGTTTTACAATACAAAATGGGGAACAATGGTGCAGTATCGAACTGAATGGCTTCGGGCATGTCGAAGAGATGGAGAGCGGGATCGGGGATACCTGGAGATATTAAGGGCAAAGGGGACAAGTGTTTCTTGCCGATCTTTTGTGTTTGAGATGTTTGACAAGACACGTGTGAGAAGGTAAAATGGGAGGAACATAAAATGAATGCACAAGCAGGAGGAACCAAAGCGGTGAACGACTTTAAATTTAGAGACTTACCGTACGAGAGACCGGATTTTGACGCGGTCGGAAGCTTTGCGGAGCAGATGGAAGAGCAGGTGAAACGTGCGGGCTCTTACGCGGAGCTAAAGGAGCTGATGGCAGAGATTCAGAGAGCGTCAGATGATCTTCAGACGCAATGTACAATCGCGCAAATCCGCCATACGCTTGATACACGGGATGCATATTACGAGAAGGAAGCGGAGTATATCAACGAGATGGTGCCAATTGTCACGCCAAAGCTTTTGGCGCTGAATGAGGCAATCGTGCAGAGTCCGTTTCGTTCAGAAATTGAGAGAGAATACGGGAAACAGTATTTCGTGCAGAAGGAGCTGGAAAAAAAGACATTCTGTGAGGCGAATATCCCGCTGATGCAGCAGGAGGCGAAGCTGACCGACGAGTACCAAAAGATCATGGCGACGGCGGAGATCCCGTTCGATGGAAAGAAGCTGAATCTCTACGGGGTCCAGAAATATTTTGAGCACGAGGACAGGAGCGTGCGCCAGGCGGCGGTGCGAGCGTACGCCGATTTTTATCATAGCAACGAGCAGCGGCTGGAGGAGATCTGGGATGAACTCATTCAGATTCGCAACCAAATGGGAAAGAATCTCGGCTACGAGAACTTTATCCCGGTGGGCTACCTACAGCAGGGGCGCACGGACTACGGCCAGGAGGAGATCGAGTCATTCCGACAGCAGGTGTGCCAGGTCATTGTACCACTCTGTGAGAAGTTGTATGCTGCACAGGCAAAGCGCCTTGGTGTGGACGCGCTGATGTTCTATGACGAGAAACGTATGTTTCCGGACGGGAATGCCGTCCCGGCGGGCGATGACGATTTCATGGTGGAGCAGGCCAGAAGGATGTACCACGACATCAGCGCGGAGACCGGGCAATTCGTCGATTTTATGATCGAACATGAACTGATGGATTTAAAGAATAAGCCGGGGAAGGCATCGACCGGATATATGACGATATTGCCGCGCTATCAGGCTCCGTTTGTATTTTCCTGTTTTAACCGGACCATATTTGACATACAGGTGCTGACGCATGAGCTGGGCCATGCATTTGCGGGATATATGGCGATGCGCAGCCAGCCGATCTCGGAATATTACATGGAGTCCACAGACATCGCGGAGATTCACTCCATGTCGATGGAGCAGTTTGCCTACCCGTACGCGGAATCATTTTTCGGGGAGCAGGCGGATAAGTTCCGCTTCGCACATCTGCAGGAGGCAATCACTTTTGTGCCGTTTGGCGTGGCGGTGGATGAGTTCCAGCACATCTGTTACGCGAACCCGAGTCTGACGCCGAGGGAGCGCACGTTGGAGTGGAAGAAGCTGGAGGAGAAATATATGCCATGGCGAAAGTACGATGCGGATGACTTCTTCGACCGCGGCGGATACTGGTATCACAAGCTGCATATTTATCTCTATCCGTTCTATTATATCAATTACACACTGACTACAATCGGCGCGATGGAATTTAAGAAAAAGAATTATGAAGATCATGCGGCGGCATGGGAGGATTATCTGAATCTCTGCAAATGCGGCGGAAGCATGAGCTATCTTGAGACATTAAAGTACGCGAACTTAAAGAGTCCGTTTGAGAGGGGGAGCGTATCGCGCGCAATGGAGGTTGCAGAACAGGAGCTCTTGGAAAGCCCGTATATGGAGTAGACAGGAAAGAGGAGTGAAATTGAGAGATGGACGAATTATTGGAGATAGCGAAAAAACAGCTTTTCTTTCAGAAGCTCATCAGCGCACTTTTGGCAGTCATTATTGTGATGCTGCTGGCGGCGGGCGCGATGTTTGCAAACCAGATCAAGCAGATATCCGGGGCGGTGAATGATGCGGTGGATAAGTTGCAGGAGATCGATGTGTCGGGGATTGAGGAGGCAATTTCTGGCACACAAAAGATGCTGGAGAGTGTCGATGAATTTTCGTCGTCTGTGGATAAAGTGACGGAGAGAGTTCGGGATTTTGACGCCTGGATGTCTGGAATATTCGGAAATTAAAAGACTTTACGAATGAGGGGGAGGCTGCTGTACAGAACACGGAGAGAGCCTGTTTGAGAATGGGGGATAACATCCCCCACTGCGGGAACGTCAAAAGAAGTTGATCATTTCCCTTTTTTTGACGTTCGCGTTCTCTTATTTTTGACGGAAGAATGCTTACGGGGATGGGGTGCTTGTCGCTTGGCGACACTGTACCCAAAGGTTCCAAGTTTTTTGCCGAGCAGGAAATACTCTCCGTGGGAGTAGGTGACAAGTCCGCTCGCATTTAGGTGGAATTTTCCCTTTTCATCGATGTAATCATCGTCGACAGTCACAGCGGCGACGTCCGCGAGGATCATGCTGTGGCTGCCAAGCGGTGTGATCTGGCGCACTTTGCACTCGATATGAACCGGGCTTTCTGCGATACCGGGAACGGAGACCTCGCGGGAGGCCAGCGGCGTGAGGTGCATCGCTTTAAATTTGTCAACCTCACGGCCGGAGCGAACACCACAGTAATCTGTGGCGCGCACCAGAGCCTCGGTCGTAAGATTCACGACAAATTCCCCGGACTTCTCGATCATGTGGTAGGAATAGCGCTCCGGTCGCACTGAGACAGAGAGCATGGGCGGATTTGTGCAGACAGTTCCGGCCCACGCGACAGTGATGATATTTGGCTTTCCCTGCAAATCCGAATTCTTACAATCCGGGTCATCGTTGCCGGGGTACTGACAGCTCACCATGACGGCAGGCAGAGGGTAGAGCATATTGCCTGGTTTGAAAGCATATTTTGCCATAATCTAAAAATCCTTTCTTTGAACTATACTCCCCAATTATTGCATTAGAATGTCCATCAGGTATGCATAGACATCAGCATTTTGTTTTTTCCAATTGTCACAGATCGCCTCCGCCTGCTCTCTCCGCTTGACGGTGAGGGTCAGGTCTATAAGATTGAGGCCTCGCTCTCTGTACTGGCAGCGGACAGCGTAGTCCTGATTCGGCGTTTTGTAATAGTCCGCAAGGATGGAGTTGGTCGTTCTAAGTTCCATTTTATTTTTCTCAAAGTAGGAGATTGTGTCGTGCTCGATGGCGTCCGTGATTTTATCGCGGAAAAATCCGAGTGTCTACTTTCCGGCGGCAGTGATGTAATACTGCGTGTTACTGTGGGTGGATTCAAAGCGGACGAGATCGGCGACAGAGAGATCGTTTAAGACCTGCTGTACCCGGAAATAGTCGGTGTATTCCTGCTCTAAGAAAAAGTTGGAGATCTGCGTGTTGGTCAGTGGAAAATCCACCTTGTCGAGCATGTTTAAAATCGTGAGTTTATATATCGTAAATGGTTCCGCCATGGAATATTCTCCTTTTCATCATGCTATAGGACTGTGTCTGGTGTGATGCCGGTTCTGTGAAGAAAGTACTTTCCCTGCCACAGATCGCGCTCGCGCAGACGTTTCTGGATAGTATTTAAGACTCGTTTTTTGTCGGTGCTCCAAAGAGGGCCGAGCAAAAGACTGCGCGGACCGTCCCCGGTGAGTCTGTGGACCACGAATACAGG
>CAJLGN010000039.1 GCA_905206195.1 uncultured Roseburia sp. | reverse complement strand
TTTTCTGCCCACGGCAGTTCCGCCCACTCTCCACCCATCTACTGACAGACACCCGCTTCCAACCCCATTCTGTGCAGGCTCACTCCGAAAGCCGCCCCACCACAGTGCCGTCCACGACTCGAATAGATCCGTCATCCGGATAGAAAGGCATCGCCTGCACCTCCTTTGTATCCATCAGCTCCACGATCTCCTCGTAGCCGCTGAAATAGGGAGCGAATCCGAGCAGCTTCGCCATGATTCCAGCCTTCGCGTAGGTGCTGATATTGGACTCGAGCTTTCCGTCCATACCAAAGGTGCCGCCCAGCATGCTTCCCAGGGTGTGCGTGTCATCCGTGATCGTATTTCCGATGATCGCGACAGGCATATCGTCGCGGTACCCCTCCACGCTCTTGATCTGTGTGACCATGGTCTCATAATATGCCATATCATGATACTTCGTATATTCAAGCGACAGGTAGCAGCCGTTTCCATACCAGATATACACGCCGATCATCACGGCGGACACCAGAGCCGCCGCCCACTGGATTCCTTTTTGCAGGAACGCCTTTTTATCAAATGCCGCGGAAAATCGATCGGCCCACACGAGCATAAACACGGGCACAAACACAACCGAGTACGCCATCAGCGTGTACACCCATCCGTTCGGCACCATCACATACACCAGAAAGCTTCCCAGCGGAAGCAGAGAAAACCCAAGAGCCATAAAAATTTTCTTGACAGGACATCCCTTCTCACCGAACAGCTTGCCGATCGCCCCCACCGCATAAATCAACAGAATGAGCGCGAAGCATTTTTTCACGTAGCTGGTCGGATTCAGATAACTGACATGTGCAAAGCACAACTTCACAAATTCTTTATAGCAGGTCACAACCGCTGTCAGAAGCTGCTGCAGCGTGATCTGTCCCATCGTGTCAATCCCCTGATAGCCGTTTAGGGCGAGCCCCCAGTGCGCTAGCAGCGCCTTGTTCAAGACAAAGTAGAGCACCAATCCACCAGCGAGCACGGCAAGATAGCGGAGGGCTGCAAGCAAAATTTCCTTCCAGCCTCTCTCCTTCGACGTACACAGCATGATCACCGCCATCAGAAGCAGGCAGACAGTGTTGGAAAAATATGCCTGATACGTCCCCACCGCGCAGGCGATCAACAGCACCGCCGCACCGTGCGCCAAAATATTGCGCGGTAACTTTACAATGAGCCACGCAGCCAGCACGCTCAAGAACAGTGCAATATAGTAAAACACCACGGTGTACATGAAATAGAAAGAACACACAACGGCCGGAAACGCCACCATAAAGCCGCCAAGTGCAGCCGCAAAAAATTTACTTTGCATCCCAAACATATCTGTCACAAACGCGGCCGAAATCGCCAGAAGCAACAGTGATATCATACCGTTTAACAGCGGGATCGAATAATTGCCAAACTGCACCGCAGCCCAATCTCCCATGATCGACAAAAACCATCGCCCGGACTCCGCGCCTGTGCCGTAGCCCGCCGGAAGAACCTGCAATTCATCATAATTATAAAGCTTGTTGGTAAACTGGTACAAATGCGCCATCAAGCCGATAACAATCGCACTGAAAAATGTGATGCGCACCGTCGCCGGTATCCTCGCCCATATTTTTTTTAAAAATAGATCCGGTGTGTCAAATGTTATCTTCATTCTGTTTTTCTCCCCGCTTTCGAAATATCAGCATTTTGCTCAAAAAATAATTGATGATGATCACAAGAATCCCAGCGGCAATCTTGATCACCGAGTCACTGAAATGAAGTATCCCCACAAAGAGGGCCAGCATCCCGGTCTCCAAAGCCCCGGACAACACTCTCGCTGACACAAAGCTTCCGAACTCCCAGATCAATGTCCTCGCACTGTGATCCATAGAATGAAACACCAGCACTTTATTCACCAGAAACGCAAAGATAACTGCAACTCCCCATGCAACTCCATTGCTCACCAAATAGTCGATTCCCGCCAGCTTTGTGCAGGCAAAATAGATCACATAATTTACAAGCGTGGTCATGACACCCCAGAAGCCATAGCCGATCAACTCCCTGTATTTTTCCATCTGCTCCCACATCCACTTCATCTCTCTTTCGCTTCTCATTCTGCTTTCACTCCACCTCCGGTCTCCTCCGCCACGATATAGCGCGGCCTGCCCTTCACCTCGTCATAGATTTTAGCCACATAATATCCGATGATGCCGATGGCCAGCATCAAAATACTGCTGCTGATCAGCTGCAGCATAATGACTGTGGTGAATCCCTCCAGAGCGTCCCCAGTCAGAAATTTCACCAGTGTCTGGACACTGAGCGCCAGAGCAAAAATAAGAAATACAATCCCGCTTAAGGTGACAAGCTGCAGCGGTGCGGAGGAAAAAGAAGTAATATTGGTGACCGCATATTGGGTCAGTGACCTGATCGACCACTTGGAAGTCCCCTGCACACGCTCCTGCACCTGAAACTCCACCACAGCGGAGCGAAAGCCGACCCAGGAAGAGATCGCCCGGAAAAAGAACTGCCGTTCCGGCATCTTTAGCACCGCCTCCACTACCTCCCGATCCATCAGCTTAAAATCCGATGCATTGCGCATGTCAATCCCCGTCGCCCGACTGATGATGCTGTAGAATATTCCAGCCGCCACTCTGTGGAACACGCCCTCTCTCCCGCGGGAGAGCTTCACACCCTCCACCACCTGGTAGCCCTGCTCCCAGAGCCGGTACATCTCCACCAGCTTCTCCGGCGGGTGCTGCAGGTCACAGTCAATGACCGCGCACGCATCGCCCTTCGCGCAGGCCAGCCCCGCCATCATAGCGGCCTCCTTCCCAAAATTTCTGGAAAAGGAAATGCCGCGGACATGTGCTGCACACTCCGCCACTTCTTTGATTCTGTCCCAGGTCTGATCCCTCGAGCCGTCATCTATGAATACCAGTTCATAAGGAATCCCCGCCTGTTCCAAGATCCCAGATACCGTCCGCGCCGCAATCGGAACCATTTGCTCCTCCTGATAGGCGGGAATAATCACTGATAACATTATCTGCCTCCCATCACCACTTCATCATCCAAAGAATCTCCAAGGCTCACCTCAATCAGGCGCATGTCAACCCCCACCGCCTTGATGGTGTGCGCTTTGCCCGCCGCGATGCTGATGGTAGAGCCGGCCATCAGATCGACCTCCACGCCCTCCAGAATCAGCTTTCCCATGCCGGAGAGCACCGTGATCGTCTCGGTGTGCTTTGGATGCCTGTGGTACGGCATCTCCTTGCCCGCCACGACCTTGATGCGCTTTGTCACGCTCTTGATGCCGTCATCCTCATCATTGTCAATCGTCTTGACAGTCCCCCAGCGGCGCTCCTCATACTTGGAAGTATCTGCGATATGCGCCAGGCAGTCTTTGATGTAGGAGCTCTGGTGCTTGTCCGCCACCAGAATCCCGTCGTGGGAGGCCGCAATCACCATATTTTTTGCACCCATGACGACCATCGGCACACCCAGGACATTGATCGCATGGCTGTTCTCGCTCGTGTCGTCCCACGTCACATCGCCGATACTGTTCTCACGCATCTCCTCCGTCAGTGTGTTCCAGGTCCCAAGATCCTTCCACACATCGTCGTATCTGATTGCCGCAATATCCCCCCAGTGCTCCAACACCTCATAGTCAAAGCTTTTCTTTGGAAGCTTCTCGTAGTCCGCCGCCAGCTTCTGATAGTCGGTGTCAACTCCGTATTTTTCCAACCACTGCGCTGCCATGGAGAGCTTGAAGCAGAACACGCCGCAATTCCACAGCGCGCCGTCCGCCACCAGCTTCTCCGCCGTCTCCTCGTCCGGTTTTTCCCGGAACCCCTGCACTTTTAACAATTCACTGTCCCCTTTTTCCGGAACGATATAGCCGTACTTCGTGGACGGGTAGGTCGGGACGCCCCCGAGCAGCCCGATGGTCCCTCCCGCCTGCGCAATGTACTCCCCCAGGCGCTTAATGCGCTCAAAAAACGCCCCGGTGGTATAGGGGTCTACCGGAAGGAACGCCACCACATCATCCGGTTTCGCCCCCTTCTGCGAAAGAAGGTATGCGCAGGAGAGCATGACCGCCGGGAAGGTATCGCGGCGCATTGGCTCCACTGCCACCTCGGCCGCTCCGTCGAGCTGGCTCTCGATCAACTCCACCTGCGCACTGCTCGCGCAGACGATTGTATTCTCCGAGAGCCCGGCATTTTTCAACTGCCCAAACACCCGCTGGAGCATGGAACATTTCTCGTCACAGCTCTCCGCCGTCCCGCCATTGTCGTGGTTCATCAATTTGATATACTGTTTGGAACAAAGATCATTGGACAACGGCCATAAGCGCTTTCCCGATCCCCCCGATAATAAAACAATATACATCGCATTCTCCTCCCCAGATTAACGCTCCGCGCGCATCGGATTACTCAAAAAATCCTCGTATGCAAGGCGGATCCCATCCTCCAACTCTGTCTTGTACTTCCAGCCAAGGCCCTCAAGCTTGCTCACATCGAGCAGTTTCCGCGGCGTTCCGTCCGGCTTTGTTGTATCCCATTTGATCTCGCCCTCAAAGCCGATCACCTTTGCCACAAGCTCAGTCAGCTCCTTAATCGTGAGCTCCTTTCCTGTCCCCAGGTTCACCGTCTCGTCTCCGCTGTAAGTGTTCATCAAATAAATGCAGGCATCCGCGAGATCATCCACATAGAGAAACTCCCGAAGCGGTGTCCCAGTCCCCCAGCAGGTCACCTCGGAGAGCCCCACCTCCTTCGCCTCGTGAAAACGGCGGATCAGCGCCGGGAGCACATGGGAATGCTCTGGATGGTAGTTATCGTTCGGCCCGTAAAGATTCGTCGGCATGACAGAAATATAATCGGTCCCGTACTGTCTGTTTAAGAATTCACAATATTTCAAACCGCTGATCTTCGCGAGCGCGTACGCCTCGTTTGTCTTCTCCAGCTCGCTGGTCAAAAGACAGCTCTCCGGCATCGGCTGCGGCGCCATGCGCGGGTAGATACAGGAGGACCCCAGGAACATCAGCTTCTTGCAGCCGTTCTTCCACGCCTCATGGATGACATTCATCTCAAGAATCATATTCTCATACATAAAGTCCGCAAGCGCCTCACTGTTGGCCATAATACCGCCCACCTTCGCAGCCGCAAGGAATACATAATCGGGTTTCTCCTCGGCAAAGAACTTCTCCACTTCATCCTGACGGCAGAGATTCAGCTCTTTGTGAGTCCTTGTGATCATGTTGTGATAACCTTCTTTTTCCAGCCTGCGGACAATCGAGGAACCAACCATTCCCCTGTGTCCTGCCACATATATTTTGGCGTCTTTTTCCATCATTTTATTTTCTTCCCTCCATGCATACTATGGGACGAACGCCCGCACAAAATGTGCGCCAGGCTCCCGTCCCAACAAAACTTCACTGCGGCAGACAGCGCCTGCCGCAAGCTCTCTTTATCGCTTTCTTTATTTTAAAGGTTGCTCTCTATAAAAAACTTAATTCTCTTTTGCGACCAGCTCCATATCATGTTTTACCATGATCTTTACCAACTCCTCAAACGTGGTCTTGGTCGGATTCCAGCCGAGTTCTGTCTTTGCCTTGGTCGGATCTCCCCAGAGGTTGACCACGTCTGTCGGGCGATAAAACTCCTCCGACACCTCAATCACAACCTTTCCGGTCGCCTTATCAATGCCGACTTCCTCCATGCCCTCGCCCTTAAACTCGAGCTCGATCCCCGCCTCACGGAACGCGTACTCACAGAATTCTCTCACCGAGTGCTGCTCCCCTGTCGCGATGACAAAGTCCTCGGGCTTCTCGCTCTGTAAGATCAGCCACATGCACTCTACATAGTCCTTCGCATAGCCCCAGTCGCGGAGAGAGGACAAGTTGCCAAGGTAGAGTTTGTCCTGCTTTCCCTGCGCGATTCTCGCCGCTGCCAGAGATATTTTTCTGGTGACAAAGGTCTCACCGCGCCGCTCCGATTCATGGTTGAAGAGAATGCCGCTGCAACAGAACATATTGTACGCCTCACGGTACTCTTTTACAATCCAAAAGCCGTACTGCTTCGCGACTGCGTACGGGCTGTACGGATGAAACGGAGTCGTCTCGCGCTGCGGAACCTCCTCCACCTTTCCGTACAATTCAGAAGTGGAAGCCTGGTAAATGCGGCAGGTCTTCTCCAGACCGCAGAGGCGCACCGCCTCCAGCACGCGCAGGACACCCGTCGCGACGACATCCGCTGTGTACTCCGGCACGTCGAAGCTGACGCCGACATGGCTCTGTGCTGCCAGGTTGTAGATCTCATCCGGTTTGATTGTCCCGACAAGGCGCATGATACTCATGGAGTCGGAGAGATCCCCATAGTGCACATGAAAATTCGGATTTCCCTCCAGATGGTCGATTCTCTCCCTCTTCTCAGTGGACGCGCGGCGCACCATACCGTGCACCTCATACCCTTTTTCCAACAGAAGCTCCGCCAGATAACTTCCATCCTGTCCCGTTACACCTGTGATCAATGCTTTCTTACTCATGCTTTCTCTCCTTATTCTATAATTATTTTGCTAATATCATAATTTAAAGCCGTTGTTTAGATTAATCTAATTTTATTAGATTTACAATTGAATATCTTGCCCAAAAATAGTATTATATTGCTATCAGGAGGCTGTTATGGAAAAATCTTTTTTTGAAAAATATAAAACATCCGAAGTCACCAGCACCAGACGTGTCATCAACACGCCATCCGCGTTTATCCGGGAGAATTTTTTCTATATTCAGGAGGCCGGCCACTTAAAAAGCTTAAAACCCCATCTGAGCAGACGGCAGGGTCTCTCCTCCTACCTGTTCATGATCGTTCTCTCCGGCTGTGGAACAGTCGGCTACCGGGACAGTTCCACACACGGGGGCGGCAATGGTGCATACCGATCTCCTGGCGCTTCCCTCCCGAAAAGTCCCCAGACAGATTCATCGTCCTCCCCCGCCATGGCGCAGTCTGCATTGCCGCCCCTCGTAACCGTATCCGCGCTTGCCGGGGACTGCTTTTTCCTCGATTGCAGCAGCGAATACACACATATCAGCAGCGAGGAAGATCCCTGGGAACTTCTCTGGATCCATTTTTACGGTCCGCAGGCCAGGGCTTATTACACCTATTTTCGCGAGGGGCACAGCTGGCATTTTGTCTCCGCCCACCACGCCGAACTGACCACTTCCATTCAGACCGTCATCCGCTTCCACGAGGAAAAGACCGACGACGCCGACCTTTTAGCGGCCCAGCAGATCGTGAATATTCTGACCACACTCTGCGCCAAGACCGGAGATGCCGACAGCGAAGATTCCGCCCTGCGGGAAAAATTAAAAAATGTTCTCCTCTATATCGACGAGCACTACACGCAGGACATCTCGCTTGATTTTCTGTCGGAAAAGTTTTTCATCAGCAAGTATTATCTTTCCCGGGAATTTAAAAAGGAATTCGGGACGACGATCATCCAGTACGTGCTGGCAAAAAAAATCACCAATGCCAAAGAGCTGCTCCGCTACAGTAACGCCTCGATCGAGGACATCGCGGGACTCTGCGGCATTGATGACGCCAGTTATTTTAATAAAGTTTTTAAAAAGATGGAGGGATGTACCGCCTCGGAGTACCGGAGAAGGTGGTAGATGTACCGCCGCGCACTGCGGCTACACCCACTCCTTCACCCGCTGCGCCACCGTCGCAAAGAGACATCCCGCCTTTTGCCAAACAGCACAGCATACGCCGGCCAGCTTTTCCTGGATCCCTTGAAAAGCAAACCTGCGCATCCATTCAATGGCAGAGCCCATCACAACCAAAAGCACAGAGACGCCAAGCAGAATCAGCTCGTGCCAGTTGCTCTCCCGCCACGCCAGATAATCAAACAGATAGTTTGTGATCACAGCCCTGAGCGTCCACTCCATCACAAATACTGCCGGCACATACTTCGCTACCGTATTCACCAGACGATTCTCAAAATGAAAGCTTCGGAAAATCAAAAAGATACACACGGACTCCACAATGGTAAACAGCGTATTGTCCCGCGCAAATCGATTCTGCATCGTTCCGGTCAAAAGATACAGCGCACCGTTGCACGCGGCATTGATTCCTCCCACCAAAAGAAATATCCCCACAAGCTTTCCCGTCCGGTACTGTGCCTGGCTTTTATACATGCCCAGATACCGCCCAATCAGATAGAGCAGCACCATATTGACAATTCCCTTGCCGCCATCCTGCGTGATATCGAAAAAGAAAAATGTCGTGATCCCGGAAAAAATAACAAGCATCGTGACAAGCAGCTTCTTAAAATTCTCCCTGCTCAACTTTTCTACAAATTCATTCAAGAACGGGCTTAAGAATGCAAGTGCAAAATAGCAGGTGAAGTACCAGGAATACCTCCCTATTACCGGGAGCAGGTACGAGAGCTTCGCCGCGCCGCCCAGCGCGCCCGCCGTCCCCCACACATCCTGGAGTACCAGACCGATCCAGCAGTAAAAAACGAGCATCA
>CAJLGN010000038.1 GCA_905206195.1 uncultured Roseburia sp. | reverse complement strand
TACCGAAGAGACCGTAAATAATGGAAGGAACACCTGTCAGCGTCTCCGCCGTAAGGCGCACCAGTTCCACCAGCCTACTTCCCTTCTTCGCGTACTCAACCAGGTAGATTGCCGCTCCCACTCCAAACGGCACGGAAAAAAGGAGCGCAACTGCCACCATGAACACCGTGTTCATGATCGCTGGCATCATGGATACATTATCCGAGTTATATTCAAACGCAAACAGGCTCGGCCGCAAATATGGAAGTCCGTTGACAAGAATATGCCCCACCATGAAAAACAGCGTGACGATTGTCGCCGCCGCTGCAAGCAACACCAGAATCAGTAAAAGCAGCGATACCGGATGCTTTGCGTAAGATTTCAGCTTATCCGACCAGGGCAACCGATTGATTGGAATCATATTTTTTCGCATACTTCCTACTCCCTTCCGCTTCTCTTAATGAAAGAAAAACAAAGATTGATGATCAGGATAAATACAAAGAGCACAACGCCGGTCGCGATCAGCGCTCCCCTGTGGAGGTCTGTCGCGTATCCCATCTCCATGACAATGTTCGTCGTCAGCGTGCGGACGCCATCCAGCACACTGCCTGGCACTCTCGGCTGATTTCCGACCACCATCATGACCGCCATCGTCTCACCGAGAGCCCGTCCAACCCCCAGCACAATCGACGCGAAGATGCCCGATTTCGCCGCCGGTATGATTACGGTGAAGACGCTCCTCTCGTGGGTCGCCCCGAGCGCCAGCGCACCCTCGTAGTAGCTCTGCTCCACAGCGCGGATGGCCGGCTCGCTCGCCCCGATAATCGTCGGGAGTATCATAATTCCGAGCAAAATTGACGCGCACAGGATACTCTGTCCTCGACTTTGGAAATGTTCTCTGATAAACGGAACCAACACGACCAGTCCAAAAAATCCGTACACGATAGACGGAATGCCCGCCAGCAGGTCCACGACCGGCTTTAGGATCCGGTACAGCCTCGCAGGACAGAACCTCGCCATAAATACCGCCATCAGCACACCGATCGGAACACCAATGACCAGTGCTCCGCCCGTGACATAGATACTTCCCAAGATCATTGGAAATATTCCAAATTTATTGTTGCCCGGCTTCCACCGCGTGCCATTTAAAAATTCTCCAAATCCAATCTCCTTCATCGCCGGAATGCCGTTCGCAAAGAGGAAAATACAGATCAGCGCAACCGCCACAATGGAAATGATTGCCGTCAGCAGAAACACGACTTCCATCAACGTTTCTTTTATTTTATTCCATGTGATTTTATCCATTAAAACCTCCAGGGGGAACAGGCCCCCCAATCTCTGATATATGATATGCAAAATGTGCATGTTCCACGAAAGGACCGGACGAGCTTATCGGCCCGCCCGGCCCTTTCACCTATATATTTTTCTCCGCCGAGCTTAGTTGATCTCATCCCAGGTCATAATCTCACCTGTGAAGATTCCCTTCACCGCATCCGAGGAGAGATCCTCCACCGGATTTTCCTTGTTTACAACGACTGCGATACCGTCCATCGCGATCTGCGTTGCCGTCACACCGGACGCAACCTCTGTATCCTTGAGTGCCCGGGACGCCATACCGATGTCAAGTGTTCCGTCCACCGTCCCGGTTACACCGGTTGTGGAATCGCTTGACTGCAACTCAACCTCCGCGCCTGTGTTGAGTGCCTTGTAAGCCTCGATCAGCTTCTCGATGACGGGAGCTACGGAGGAAGAACCGCCGACTACAATCTTGCCCGCCGCGCCGTTGCTCTCAAATGCCGCCGCATCGTCGGAACCGATGTATCCGTTCTCCGTGATGACTGCCTGTCCCTCCGCGCTCATGATATAATTGATAAAGTCCTGTGCCACCTCGGTCACATCCCCGCTTGTCACGATGTTAAACGGTCTTGCGATCACGTATGCGCCACTCTTGATATTTTCTACCGTAGCCTCAGCCCCATCAATTTTCACCGCTTTTACCAGTTTCTCATCCAGAGATCCGAGCGACACGTAACCAACCCCGCAGGTATCGCCCGAGACGGAGGTGAGCATGACATTGGTGCTGTTTGTGATGATTGCCTCCTCTGTGGTGTAGTCAATCTTCTCCCCGCTCTCATCCTTCTCCTCGATTCCGAACAACTCAATAAAGGCGCCTCTTGTGCCGGACCCATCCTCGCGGGAATACACAGACACGAGGGAAGCCGTATCAAAACTGCCTGCTGCCGCGCCACCCGCTGATGCCGTATCACCTGTGGTCTCCACTCCGCTTTCCACGGGAGCCTTTTCATCACTTCCACAGCCCGCAAGCACGCCTGCCGCCAAAACACCTGTCAATAACATACACATTACTTTCTTTTTCATTTTACAATCCTCCATCGACTTAGATATCGCGGAATCTTCTATATTCCGCCCGTGTTTTCTTTTTCCTTGAACACTGACTACTCTAATGGAGAAATGTAAAATGCAAATGACAGCTTTTGTAAAACTTTCGTAAAATCGCGCTACATTTTTTCAATCCGTCTGCGAAGTTCTAACATCTTGTTATCCACTTTCGCGATGACGTGGGAGTAATCTCTGGTCTCCCGCTCGACATTCTGGATCTGACCGGCATCCTTCTTGTAGCACATCTGGCTGTCGAGCTCTGCCCAGTAATCCATGGCAAACGAGCGAATCTGTATCTCCACGCGCACCTCCCCAGTCTCCTCGTTGTATGTCACCGGAACGCCCACAATCAGGTGAATGCTCTGATAACCACTGCGCTTTGGGCTTCTGACATAGTCCTTCTCCTTTACCAACCGGATATCACTCTGGCGCTTCACCGCCGCAGCGACCCGGTAGATATCATCGCAGAAGTAACAGACAGCCCGGACGCCTGCAATGTCGTTCAACGTCTCCACCGCCGTCTCAAATGTAATTTCGCGCTCCTTTTTTGCCAGCTTTTTTACAATACTGTCCGGCGACTTAATGCGGGTGTTGATGTTGCGGATCGCCGGCCTTTGGTTGCACTTTGTGAGCTCCACGTTGACCAGGCGGAGCTTTGCGTGTACGACGTCAATGGCATAGGCGTACCGCTGCTGTACCATAGGATCTTCCATCTGTTCTATAAATTGTTCTTTTAAACGCTCACTCATCTATTTCACACCCGCTCCTTGATCGCGCGCACCAGCTCCGGCATCAGCGTTCCGTCCAAATACTGCGCCGCAATCTTTTTTCCCAGATCCGGGTAATTCGTGATCATGGCATCTGCCCGCATCTCGCACGCCCGGCGCATCTCCGGTTCCTTATTGACCGTCCAGACGTGTATTTTCATCCTGCGCTTTCTGCACTCTTCTATGTAGTTTGGGTACTGTAAATTATAGATCGTCGTGTGTAGAGCACCCGCTCCAACAATATCCGCCGCGTAAGTCACCGCGTCGATGATACCGTCACTGTAGAGCATCCCCGTCTTCGCCGATGAGTCAAGCGCCTTGATCTTCTGCACCGTGTAATGGTTGAAGGACGAATAGGTGACGCGCTCCCCCATCCCCATGCGCTCGGTCAGAGCGAGCACCCGCTCCTCGATCTCCGGATAAAATACCCGCCCGGTCTTAAGCTCCACATTCACCGTCAGCACTGTCGGCTTTATCAGCGCATAGACCTCCTGGAGTGTGGGAATCGCTGCGCTCTTACACTCCGGGTGCTTCTTATTATAATGATAACGGGACAACTCCGCATACGTGAAATCCTTCACCCAACCGCTTCCATCGCTGGTGCGGTCTATCGTCTCGTCGTGGATGACGACCAGCTCCCCATCCTTCGTGAGCTGCACATCCAGCTCAATGCCGTCCGCCCCCATCTCAATCGCCTTCTTGAAAGCGAAAATCGTGTTTTCCGGTGCGTAGCCGCTCGCTCCGCGGTGCGCCCATACCAATGTTCTCTCCATGTTACGCTCCTTATTTCTGCGAACGCAGAATTATTGTTCTTCCATTAATCATATTCTCATCTATCTTAAAAATGAAATGTAAAATTGCCGGGTGCGTTTTTGTAAAATTTGCGTAAGGTGCGCTTTGCGCTCCCCTTTTACGCGCGGAGATTTGTTTGTTTATGAATGATTGGGATTTTGAAATAAACTGTAAAAAAGAGATATTTCTGCGTATTTTAGATGATTTTAAGAATAAAAATGCAACATTCTACATAAGAATGTTGCATTTTTATTTACACATCTTATATCGGACCGAACAAAAAATACTTTATACCCATTTTTAAAAAATAGTCTTCCTAAGCAATCTCAACAACAAGAAAATCTCTCAAATCTCTATTGAGAGATAAACCATATCCCGCTCATCCTGCGCAATCCCAAGGTATTTTTTTGTGATCTGGTAGGACGAATGGTTGTAGATATCCATCAACAGTGCCGGGGGCGTGCCCTGCTTCCACGCGTGGTAGCCGAAAGTCTTGCGGAGAGAATGACAGCTGACATGCTCCTGCCCGATTGCTTTGGCGGCTTTTTTGATGATGCGGAACGCCTGAGACCGGCAGATGGGGATGTGGTGATCGGTGTTCTTCGTAAAAATGTAATCCCCCGGCGAGACCTCACGCGTGCGCATATATTCTGCCAGTGCCTTTCGGATGTGCACATTTTGTGCGATGATGCTCTGTTTTCCCGTCTTCTTTTCCTGCACACAAATGTGCGGGCGGAAACTCTCCCGGTCAAAATCGTAGATATCACCCCAACGCAGCTCCAAAATATCGCCAATGCGCAGCGCCGTGTAGAGTCCCAAAATGATCAGCGCCTGATTCCTCGGATTCGGCTTTACGCTCTGATAGTATGCTGTGAAGATTTGCAGATCCTGCTTATTTCGAATTGGTTGTGTTGTGGCCATAATTCCTCCATTCTCCGTGCTTTTTCGGTTTTTAAATTTACAACATTCTTATGTAAAGTGTTGCATATCGTTTTCATACGGACGCGCCGTCAAAGAGCGCGAGAAGCCAACAGGGAGGGGTTCATATGCTAAAGCTCACGCTAAAGCCTGGGGATTTTATTGATATCGGCGAAGATATCCGAGTCGTCTTTTCCGGCGGCTCGGCCAACAACATTCATCTTCTGGTGGACGCGCCGCGGGAGATGGATATCGCGAGAAACAGAGCCGGAAAGAATGGAGAAACGCCTTACTATAAGGAAGCGGGCATCTCCGATGCAGCCCAGCAGGAAATCCGAAAAATTCTCATGCGGGAGCGCAAGATGCAATCTTCCAGGCGGATTGGCAGCAGTAATAATACAGAGCTAACCTAGGGGCTCTGGTTATTATATAACATTTCTCAGACATTCGTCTTGGGAATCGAGAGTTTTGGGGGAACGGATTCCCCTGACACGCCGCGATTTGCGGCAGAAACATTTTATCACACGGAGGTAAAAATTTATGGTAGTACAGCACAATTTAACAGCAATGAACGCGAACAGAATGTTAGGTATCACAACCGGTCAGCAGGCGAAGTCTTCTGAGAAGTTATCTTCCGGCTACCGGATCAACCGAGCGGCGGACGACGCGGCAGGCCTTACAATTTCCGAGAAGATGAGAAAACAAATTCGCGGTCTGGCCCAGGCTTCCACCAACGCACAGGACGGTGTGTCAGCAGTGCAGACCGCCGAGGGCGCTCTGACTGAGGTTCACTCCATGTTACAGCGCATGAACGAGCTCGCAGTACAGGCTTCCAACGGAACAAACTCTGTGGCAGACCGCCAGGCGCTCCAGGACGAGGTGGATCATTTGGTGACGGAGATCAACCGTGTTTCTGAGACGACAAAATTCAACGAGACTTATCTGTTGAAGGGCGACGGAAAGACCGTTAAGAATTACATGAAGGCGCACGATGCAGGTCTTAAGGGAACTTTAACTGAGACAGAAACTTCCGCTACATTTATTATGGATGAGTTAAAAGATAGCGATACAACTGTGATCGGCGGAAAGAGCTACACGATTGGATCGTTAAAAACTGCTATGAATGCCAAATTTGATGCAGATGTCAAAGCTGTTGGCAACAAAATAACAATTGATGGAACCGAATATTCTATCGCGGCCAATACCAACGCAGCCAATCATACTTTTGCCGTTGCAGACATTGCAAATTTAAAGGCTCTTATCAAAGATACCAGCGTTGTTGTGTTTGAGGATGGAACAAAAATGACTGGAATGGGAACCGCCACAAACGGCGTCTCCGATGCAAATTCTTCTGTTATCACGGCAGAGAAGGCTTATAAGTTGATTGAGGTAGAGTTGCTCGCAGCAAACAGCATCGGTGTGTTTAACACGGCTGGTGATCAAGCGACCGTTAAAACCGGTCAGCCTGCGAACGGCAAGGTCGAGTTTACCATCGACAAAGGCTACGCAGATGTCGCCGAGAAATTGTCCTTCAACCTTCAGGTCGGCTCGGACGCAGACATGACAAATAAGATCAATGTGGACATCAATTCCATGAGCGCGGCAGGCCTCGGCATTCAGGGCATGAACATCGCTGATACAACCGGAACAGCGGCGACCTACGCGGTGGATGCGATCGCTGACGCAGTTGCCAAAATTTCTGCGCAGCGCTCCGCGCTCGGCGCAGTTCAAAACCGTTTGGAGCACACGATTGCAAATCTTGACAACGTGGTTGAGAACACCACAGCGGCAGAGTCCCGCATCCGCGACACGGACATGGCACAGGAGATGGTGGAGTACTCCAAGAACAACATCCTTGCACAGGCTGGACAGTCCATGCTCGCGCAGGCAAATCAGGCGACACAGGGTGTTCTGGCACTGTTACAGTAACAGGAGAACAGATATAACACAAAGGGGCGTCACTCATAACACTGTATAAAAATGTTTTAGGGAAACGGCGTAGCTTCGGCTATGCCGCTTTTCCGTCTTACAGGTCCTTCCGCATGGCGGCGGGGAGCGTTCCCACAAAGTCATGGGAAGTTAGCAGTATCCATGGTTTATCTGACAATGGTATAAATTGGGCTTTGATTACAGCACAAGGCAGAGCGGAGATCCCCTTTTTATCAGCTTCTTCCTTTAAATTTTCCTGCTCCATAAAGCGCAGAGCTTTACTCGGCAATGATTTTTGACCATCATAGCTGCCCTGTAAAGCGGTAGAGCATCCTGCCCGATTGGATAACGACCTCACGTTTCGGCAGTCCTTGGTACAGGGAATTTTTTTCGACAATTTGACTGCCTTTTGTCATTCATTTTGGTTCTACTCCTCTCCCTTCCTTTCATAGTTTGATGAAGTAAACGTTTCTCAGCAATCACAATCAAATGTTATAACTTTTCTTTGAACTCTCTTGACTTCTATAACGGTTACTGATACATTCACTTACAGTAACCGTTATAGTGAGCAGAAGGCTATCAAATTGAGAGATAATAGGAAGGGCGGGGCGCCTATCATTAGGTACGGGAACTTTATACGGAGCTCTGACCTCCTTGCAAGATAAAGGTTGGATTGCCCCGTATTCCAGCAATGAGGGCAGAAAAAAAGAGTATCCGATTACTGCTCTTGGAAAGAAAATTGCAGAAAAAGAATGAAAGCGGTTGCAGAGATTAACGAATATTGCGGCCGAAATTATCGGAGGGTAACATTATGAGCAAAAAGTTTTATCGTTATTATGGCGGCTTGCTGTCGGCACAGGAAAATTGGCTAAACAAAATGGCGTCGAAAGGCTATCGGTTGATACGGTCTGAAAAAATGCTTTATGAGTTCGAGGAATGTACGCCGGGGCAATATCAATACCGCATTGAGTTTATCGGCCAAAAGTCCAAAGAGAACGCAGCCTGTTATCGCGCCTTTGTGGTGAATCGTCCGTTTATTCCAGGTGTGCTCTCCCTGATTGCTTTAACACCCACTATTTTATGTCAAGTTCAGATGATCAAAGTTAAGTGCGAATCAAAGATAAAGGAGTGGTGAAAATGAAATATAAGCCTAAAAATCTAAAACCTGTTGTTTTGATTGTTGTTGTCGCATTGGTGCTGATTGCCGCCGCAAGCTATTTGGGAATTGTCACAACCCGCTCCGCTATACGGATTGGTTATATCGGCAATGGCGGGTGGCGCAGTTGGTCGGCAAGGTATACTATGCTGGACGGTTCTATGAAACATACACTTCGCGCCAAAACTTCACCTGCTATACTTCATATTGCAGTTGTAACAGAGAGCGGTTCAATTTCTATAGAAATAAAAGACACTGACGGAAATGTAGTTTTCTCAGAGGATAATATCGGAACAAATACATACAGTCTTGATGTGCCGGGCAAAGTTGTTGTTCGCATTAAATCCGATAAACATAAAGGTAGCTTTGACATTACTTATTCCGATAAGTAGCATGTCCCTGCCCTTGCTGATGTGCACGGAATAACGGATTGGGACACACAACTAAAAGCCGGATATACGCAGACTTTCTCATCTGCAAGGCGGCGCAGTGTTCCTCAAAGTCGACTCGCCCGGCTTCAATCACCCGGGGGTTGACAACACACCTTGGCTTTGGGTGTTATAGAAATTAAACTGCATGGTTGTGTGGCTCCTGGGCGTTTTGTTGCGCTTTGCTTGATTTTTCTCTCACTACTACAGCAGCGGGAGGCGGTTT
>CAJLGN010000037.1 GCA_905206195.1 uncultured Roseburia sp. | reverse complement strand
GACTTATCAGGGAACGGTAACAGCGTCGGCAGATCCGCTGGAACATCCGCTTGTATTTACATATACATTGAAGGTGGCGGATGCAAAGCTTCCCGATGCGACAGAATTTAAAAGAGGATTCGATCTGGAATTATGGCAAAATCCATATCGGGTTGCAGAATATTATGGTGTGGATCCATTTTCACAAGCGCACTTTGCCATTTTAAAGCCCCATATGGAATTATATAAAGCTGCCGGTGGGCATGCGATTACAACAACAATCGTGGAGGAGGCGTGGGCAGGGCAGACATATGGCGACACCTCCTTGAAAGTTCCATCTATGATAAAGTGGACAAAGAAGATCGATGGAACATGGAAATTTGATTATACCTGTTTTGATAAATGGATTGAATTTAATAAAAAAATAATTGGCATTGGAGATAAGATTGTATGTTACAGCATTGCACCTTGGACAAATGCTGTAGTTTACCACGATGAAAAGACAGGACAGACGGTGAAAGAGCCGTTGAAAGAAGGAAGTGAAGCATGGACAGGCATCTGGATGGCATTTTTAAACGACCTTGCAGATCATTTGCAGACAAAAGGATGGTTTGAACAGGCCTATATTGGCATTGATGAGAGGGGATTTAGCCGGGAAGCATTTGATCTCATTGATTCTATAAAAAGAGGAATCCCTTATCCCTCCAAGCTAAAAAGTGCGGGGGCAATGGATCACTTTGTGGAAAAAAGGGAATTGGCGATGCGCGTGGATGACCTAAATGTAGGATCGATCGCGGCAAAGGCAGATCCGGCGGCGTTTGAGGAAATGCGCCGGGCGCGGGAAGAAAAAAGGCTTCGCACAACAATTTATACATGTACCGGGCATATTCCGGGAAACTTTTCCCTGAGTGAACCCTGTGAGAGCTATTGGACAATGATGTATTCCTACGCGGTGGGAGCAACAGGGTATCTGCGCTGGGCATATGATTCCTGGGTGAAAGACCCACTCCGTGATACCACGCACAACGCATTTGAGTCGGGCGACTGCTTTCTTGTATTTCCGGATGAGAAAGGCGCAGAGAATCCAGTCACAAAATCAAGTACCCGTTTTGAAAAGATGGCAGAAGGTGTGCGCGATGTCAATAAATTGATAAAAATGGGAGAAGATGTGCCAAGCCTGGGGACTGAAATTAGCGCACTTATGAAGTCTGTAAAGCCCCAATATGAGGCCGGTGAACTCTATCTGACCACAGCGGGGAAGGCGGCCTTAGCGAAAGACATGGCGACAATGAAATCGGAAATCGAGCGATTGACAGAGCGATATGTCACCTTAAAAGCGAGAGGGGCAGAGGAGGGGAGAGTGCAGGAAGCGGCAGAGAGCGTTTCCACAAAGCTGTACCCGAACTCAAGAATCCCGCAATATAAACTGCCGGACCGATATCTTTCTGATATTGAAAAGAAGCCGGGCACGCCCCGCCAGTATCTCGGGCAGCCGGATATGGTTCTCACGGGGGCAGGAAGATTAATCACAGCGTACCCCGTCGGACATGGACACGGGGTGATCGTGATGCAGATCAGCGATGATCAGGGTGAGACGTGGACGGAGAAAACAGATACACCGAAATCGTGGATGGACTGTCAGGAAACGCCGACCATGTATGTCCTAAATCTTGAAAATGGGACAGAGAGAATCCTGCTGCTTTCCGCCTGCCCGGGAGAGTGGGGGAATCATACAACGGGGTGGGATGCTTCCTACTCGGACGATAATGGGGATACGTGGACAGAGTATGAGCATTTCTATTCTACGTTTCGCGACGGAACACCGAATAAAGTAATAGTCGGTATGGCAAGTCTCATACAATTGAAAGACAGAGATGGAAATGCGATTCAGAAATGGATGGGTATTTACCATGACTGGAACTTCGTGAATTACAAGACCTATCTGACATTTGCGGAGGATGGAAGACAGCAGTGGACTGAGCCGGAACCTTATCTGGCGGCACACAGAGAAATTGAAGAATCCCATCAGCTGTGCGAGGTGGGATTATTCCGATCGCCGGATGGGAGACGCATTGTTGGACTGGCGAGAAGCCAGTCGCACGCACATCTGTCAACCATGTTCTATTCTGACGATGAGGGGGAGACGTGGAGCGCGCCCTTGGAGATGCAGGGCTCTCTCGCAGGAGAGAGACACAAAGCAGTCTACGATCCGATGAGTGACAGGTTGCTGGTCACGTTCCGCGAGATTATCTATGGAGAAAAAATAGACGACAGCTGGATGGCGGGTGACTGGGTTGCATGGGTTGGAACCTATGAGGATCTGATGGCGCAGAGGGAGGGCGCATACAGAATTCTTTTGGCGGAAGACTGGTCGCAGAATGCTAAATCCGGCGATACTGGATATGCGGGGATTGTTGTCTTGGATGACGGAACCTTTATTATGGACGCCTACGGGCACTTTGACCGGGCATTCTCGGAGCGTTTTGCGGCGCAGGGGAGTTATGATGTCAGAGAGGATCTCTGCTATATCAAACAGGCAAAGTTTAAGCTGGAGGAGATTGAGAGAGAATCTGCCCCGGCGGACAGAGGCATCTCGGCGATGTTTGACAATAAAACAGACCCGGGAGATTCCTCTTGGGTCTTTACCGGCGGTGAGGCAGTGCAGGGGACATTCGCGCAGATTGGCGGTGCACGCAATTATATCGGACACGTGGAAGAGTACGCGAGAAGTGAAAAGAGCCAGGGGGACGATCTGACACGCCAACGCTACATGATCAATACCGCGAGAAAAGGGCTCACACTCTCTGATATTGTAAACAACTGGGAGAAACTGGTGACGCCGTTTAAGCCAAAGGCAGTGGCTTATATGGTCGGGGCAGAAGATTATGGGCAGGAAGAGGGACATCTGGATAGATTTAAAGCTGACCTGCAAAAGTTTATCGCGCAGTCGCTTGCCGCAAAGCCTGACAATGATGGCTTTGCATGTATTCAGAAGCCTTTTGCAGTGCGGGGCTCACAAACCAATGCAAAAATCGAGGCTTACTGCGATGCGATAGATGAAGTGGTCGCGGGCTGTCAGTCTGGCGATGTAGCGCACAGTCACATTTTTGTCGTGGATCATTTCACACGGACAAAGAATAACGCCGACTTTCAGGCAGGTAAGCTGCATGCGGATGGAAGTTTAAATGCGGCCGGGCATTTGGAGATTGGAAGACAATTCGTGGAGGCGGCGATGCAAATGACCGATCACTATCCGTGCACGCAGGGTATCAGAATGACGCAGAAGCCGCAGGTGCAGCCGGAGGTGTATCTGCGCGTTAGGCCGAATGTGACGGCGTCGGATGCATCGCTTGACGTCGCGATTCCAGAGGGAAATGCAACAGACTGGAAATATATTCTCTATATAGCGGGAGTGACCATATCCGATACGGTATCAAAAAACAGATTCACAGTCGATGGCCTGGCAAGAGGGAAAAAGTATGTGCTGAAAATCCAAAGTGCAGATGGAAAGAAACAGTTGATCACGGTCAAGGGGAGCATCTCAGAGGGGAATCAGGCGGTGGAAAACAGCCAGGAGCTCAACGAGAACCAGAGGAGATTGGCAGCCATGATGGATCAAAAAGATGCGATGACATGGCTGTTTATGGGGGATTCGATCACGCACGGTCTGGTTTATACATACGGATATACCTCGACCGTCCAGACGTTTGAGAGATATTTGAAAGAGACGCTTGGAAGGGCGTCCGATGTTGTCGTCAATACAGCGGTGTCCGGCGCAGCGACGGTAAGCACGCTAAACAATATCAGAGAGCGCCTTGAAAAATATACACCGGACGTGGCGGTTATCATGCTTGGTACAAACGACGCGGCGGAGATCATCAACACGACGCCGGATGAGTTTGAACAAAATATGAGAATTATTATAGGAAAAATTCGGGCAATCAATCAAGACGCAATCATTGTTCTGCGCTGTCCGACGCCAATGATCGGGGACTGTGAGGATGCGCTGTTCCGGCGTCCGCGCGCAATCCAGAATATGGAGCGATTAAAAAAATTGGTGGCGGAAGATCCGAGCCTGATTTACGTTGACCAATACACAGAGACAAACAAATCGCTTCAAAGCTATGCGTGGCTGGGGGATGAGGAACAGATTTTTCTTGGAAATTGGATGCATCCGGGCATTAATTTACATCTTGTGATGGCAAGGCAGTTGATCAAGGCGTGCGGTCTTTGGACGGACGACAGCGCGATTTCAAATTTATACTATGAAACGCCGGTCGCGAAGGAAAAATCGGATTTGATTCCGAAGCTGCAGCTCGCGGTGGATCAGATTGGAGTGCCCGTAGTCCAATTGCGAATAGACAGCGGTATGCAGATTGGGTCAGTGACGATCCAGGCGACAAGAAAGGGTGAGACAAAGAGCTACACGACGACCGCAGGAGATGGGCAGGCGTACGCAATTTTGAGAGATCTTCCACAGGGAACTTATCAGGTAAAAGTGTCCTCTTATCTGAAAGATGCGCCAAAAATCATAACATTTGCTCCCGCGGAAGCAGTGTTGCACACATAGAGGCACTATTTTGCTTTTTTCCTGGGATAAGAGCGTAGATTCCTGTGGCGTATCTGAGGTGAAGAGGTAAAATGATAAACTCGGAATGTAAAAAAGAAAAAAGTTGTGATTTTTCTAAAAATGCAAAAATATGATTAATATAGTACAAATATTTTATGGTCAATCTGCATTAAAATAACAAAGAAAGAAAAGAAAAAGTGGTAATTATATACAAAACATAAGTTTTGACAGGGAGAAGGGATATCATTGTCACCCAGTAAAGGAGGAAATGGAATGAAGAAAAAGTTATTGGGGTTGTTGCTTTCCGCTACAATGGTAGCAGGCATGCTGGCTGGCTGCGGCGGTCAGGAGCAGACAGCAGGGGGAGGTACGAAGCCGGCGACAGACGGGGCTGCTGCAGGGGATGCAACAGGCGGAGGCGCTGCTGCGGGGGATGCGCTTGTGTACTGGTCTATGTGGGAGTCCACCGAGCCGCAGGCGCAGGTAATACAGGCGGCGATCGAAAAATACACAGCGGATACAGGTGTTAAGGTGGATGTGCAGTTTAAGGGACGCACCGGACAGCGAGAAGGTTTGGAGCCGGCGCTGGCAGCAGGACAGCAGATTGATTTGTTCGACGAGGACGTAGACCGTGTGAACACGACCTGGGGGAAATATCTTCTTGATCTGGAAAGTCTGGCAAAAGATACCGGTTATGAGACGAATGCGAATCCGACCTTGATGGCAGTGGCACGCGAAGTGGGTGGAGGCACTTTAAAATCCATTCCTTACCAGCCGTCTATCTTTGCATTTTTCTACAATCCGCAGCTGTTTGATCAGGCCGGAATCAAAGAGACACCGAAGACATGGGATGAATTTCTCACAGTGTGCCAGAAGCTGAAGGATGCCGGAATTGTTCCGATTACCTGCGACGATGCTTACATTGACGGGATGATCGGCTATCATCTGGCAAGACTTGGCGGGGAAGACAAGGTTGTGGATATCGTGACGAACGGAACATGGGAGGATCCGATTGTGATGCAGATGGCACAGGATTACGAACAACTTGCATCCAAGGGATATTTCTCCGAGAACATCGGTCAGAATGTATGGCCCGCGGGACAGAACACGGAGTTCGCACTCGGCGGAGCTGCTATGTACCTGAATGGATCCTGGCTGCCGAATGAGGTGAAGGGTATGGCTGGGGAGGACTTTGAGTGGGGATGCTTCAGCTATCCGGCATTGGACGGCGGCAAGGACGGCGTGGAAGCGATGAATATTTCCAACCAGGTATTCGCAATCAACAAGGACTCCAAGTTGTCAAAGGAAGCATTTGAACTGATTTCTTATATTACTCAGGGCGAGTTTGACAAGATGATGTCCGAGCAGGCACTCTGCATTCCGGCAGATGTTACGAATTCTGAGTGGCCGCCGCAGGTTGCAGCCGTAAAACCGGTATTTGAGTCTGTCACACTGGAAGGACGCTACTCCTGGGTAGCAGGCATCGAGAGCAACAATGATATCACGCCTATCGTGAAAGAAAACTTCACAAAGTTGTGCGCGGGAACCATGACTGCACAAGAATTTGTGGACGCGATGGTAGCGGCATCCAAATAGTAGGGAGCGAAGGGTAGCATCGGTCAAACGCTGCTACCCTTTTTTCGATATGTGGGGGTAAGAAAGTGAAAAAAAGAAAAAGTGTTCTTGTTTTTTTCCTGGCACCTGCGGTCCTGATTTTTACAATTGTTTTTGTCTATCCGATCATCAGGACTGTTCTCATGAGTTTTTTCAAAATTGATGCGGTCACGGACGGGTTCACAGCCTGGCAGTTTGTGGGGATGAGCAATTATATAAAGCTGGCCAGCACAAGCCTGTTTGTGGCATCCTTGGTAAACCTTTTGAAAATTTGGATGGTCGGAGGCGTTGCAGTAATGTCGCTCGCGCTTTTGTTTGCGGTGATTCTTACGTCGGGTATCCGGTTTAAAAAGCTTTTCAGGGCAGTGATCTATATGCCGAATATTGTGAGCGCGGTTGCGCTGGCAACCATGTGGCTGCAGTATGTGTACAGTCCCCAATTTGGTCTTTTCAAGAATTTTTTTCAGGCGCTGCACCTGGATGGTTTGGCAAAGATCCAATGGCTGAGCAGCGACCACAAGTTTTCTGCGCTTCTCATCGCCTACTGTTTTGGCATGGTGGGGTACCACATGCTGATCTTCATGAGTGGAATTGAGCGCATCAGCCCGGAGTTGTTTGAGGCGGCGACGATCGACGGCGCAGGTAAGGTCAAGCAGTTCCGATACATATCACTGCCGTTGCTGAAGGGAATCTTTAAGACGAATATAACGATGTGGAGCATCACAAGCGTTGGATTCTTCCTGTGGTCGCAGATGTTCTCCACGGTTACTGCGGACAGCCAGACCATCACGCCGATGGTATACATGTACTTGCAGAGCTTTGGCGCCGGAAATGCGGTGACGGAGAGAAACGCCGGTCTTGGAGCTGCGGTTGGCGTACTCTTAAGCGTATGCGTGGTGATTGTATTTACCGTGTGCAACAGACTGCTCAAAGATAATGATTATGAGTTCTAAAGGAGGGCTGACTGTGGCGAAGGAAAAGGTAATCAAAGATAAAGTAAATTGGAAAAAAGAGATGAAGCTGGCTCCGGGATATATTCTTGTCCTTCTCTGGGTGTTGTTCACCTTTGTGCTGCTCGGGTGGGTGTTGGCAGCCAGTTTCTCCACGACCATAGATATTTTTAAGGGAAGTGCGCTGAAATTCCCAACAGGGCTTCACTTTGAGAATTATGCCAAGGCGTGGAGCTCACAGAATGTCTCAGTTATTTTTATGAATTCTCTGGGATATTCTCTGATTTCATGCGTGCTGCTCATTGTCATCTGTGCGCCTGCGGCATATGCGCTTTCTAGATTTGACTTTAAGCTCAACAAACTGATTCAGACCAGCTTTGTATCGGCGATGGGGGTTCCGGTGGTGATGATTGTCCTGCCGCTGTTTGGGCTGGTATCAGCGCTGAATGTCCTAAACCATGAGATTTCAAACCGGGCAGTTCTGATTTTGCTGTATGTGGGAATCAATATTCCGTATACGACGATTTTTTTGCTGACCTTTTTTAGCAATCTCTCCAGGAGCTATGAGGAGGCGGCTGCGATTGACGGCTGCAATGAGGTTAAGACCTTCTGGAAGATTATGTTCCCGATGGCGCAGTCTGGCGTCGTGGCAGTGACGATCTTTAACTTTATTAATATCTGGAACGAGTATTTCCTCTCCCTGATATTTGCAAACTCGGATAAGCTAAGACCCGTCGCTGTGGGGCTGTACTCGATGATCAGCTCCATGAAATACACTGGAGACTGGGCGGGGATGTTCTCCTCCGTCATCATTGTGTTTCTTCCGACGTTTATTCTGTATATCTTTTTATCGGAGAAAATTATCGCAGGTGTTACCGGTGGTGTGAAGGGTTAAAAGACAAAAGGGGCTGTCGCAATCTGTTGCGACAGCCCCTTTGATTTCCCTTATTTTACAAGGACTTTTACAAATTTTTTCTTGCCCCGCTTTACTACAAGACCGTCGCCCGCAAAGGAATCCGCGCTGTAGAGAGCCTTGATATCGCTCACCTTTTCATCCGCGACAGAGACACCGCCCTGCTCCACGGCTCGCCTTGCATCGGAGCGCGATGGAGCGAGCCCTGTCTTTACCAGAAGCGCAAGGATATCCATAGCTCCCTCGGCAAAATCAGAGGTGGAAAGCTCTGCCGTCGGCATATGAGCGGAATCGCCGCCACCGGAAAACAGCGCGTGGGAAGCCTCTCTCGCCTTTTTTGCCTCCTCCTCGCCGTGGACCAGATTGGTCAGCTCGAACGCTAGAATCTCCTTTGCCTGATTGAGCTGTGCGCCCTCCCAGCTGTCCATAGCCTCGATCTCCTCCAGCGGAAGGAAAGTCAGCATACGGATGCATTTTAGGACGTCGGAATCCGCGACATTTCTCCAGTATTGGAAGAAGTCGAATGGGGTGGTCTTCTGCGGGTCGAGCCACACGGCGCCAGACTGGGTCTTGCCCATCTTCTTGCCTGAAGTATCTAAGTATTTATTCTGGTTGCCGATCCCTGAACTAAGCAGGAAGATGT